>NZ_CP046622.1:5325000-5574400 GCF_009755665.1 Variovorax paradoxus | reverse complement strand
GGGTGCTTGAAAAAGTGGTGCGTCCCTCGTCCATTTTTTGGTATATGTATTGTGGATATTCTCTGCTGCAAGGCGGCCCGCATTCTAACTTGTCAAAACCTTATCCACATCCCCCCGGGCACCATGCAAAGGCCCGCAAAGTTACTCGATGTTTGGTGTTGGGCCGAATGTTTGCGATAATTGCGGGTTTCCCTGAAAACCTCATTGCGTCTTTCGGGGGTCATCCGAAAAACGCTCCCAGCGCCCGCCTGCTCGATCTGGCCTTTCAAGGCTTCGTCGGACATCGTGGATATCGGGGGAATCAGCAGGAAATCTCATCATGAAACGCACTTACCAAGCTTCCAAAGTCCGCCGCGCCCGTACCCACGGCTTTCTGGTCCGCATGAAGACCCGTGGCGGCCGCGCCGTCATCAACGCACGCCGCGCCAAGGGCCGCAAGCGCCTGGCCGTCTGACGGCAGTTCCTCTGCCGTTGCCAGCCGCCGACCCGCCAGCGCCAGCTTTCCGAGCCAGTGTTTCTGGCGTGTCTGGCCCGGCTTCCATGCAGCGGCTCAAGACCCGCGCGCAATTCCAGGCCGTCCTCGCAGGTGCCACCGTGGCGCGCACTGCTCATTTCGCATTGCATCGCTGCGCACTCGATTCAACGTCGAGCGCGCAGCCTTTGTTCGCGTCCGACGATGTCTGGCTCGGCGCCATGGTGCCCAAGCGCTGGGCGCGCCGTGCCGTCACGCGCAACGCCATCAAGCGACAGATCTATACCGTGAGCGCCGCGCCCGACGTCGGCCTGCCTCGTGCGGCGCACGTGGTGCGGCTGCGCGCGGCGTTCGACCGCAAGGAATTCGTGAGCGCCAGCTCCGACAAGCTCAAGGCCGCCGTGCGTGCCGAGCTCCAGCAGTTGCTGGCGCGGGCCGCGCGCGCGCCAGCATCCTCGTCATGAAGCGCCTGCTGATCGGCCTCGTGAAGGGCTACCGCCTGTTGCTGAGCCCGTGGCTCGGGCAGTCGTGCCGCTTCGAGCCGACCTGCTCCGTCTATTCGATCGAGGCGCTGGAAGTCCACGGCGCTCTCAAGGGCAGCTATCTCACCCTGCACCGCATCGTGCGCTGCCAGCCCTGGTGCCAGGGCGGGCACGATCCGGTTCCACCGGCATCACAGTGTCGCACTGACAAGTCAGGCTCGCTGTTTTCGTCTCTCCTTTCCTCCGACAAGAAGTCTTCGTCATGAACGATATACGCCGCACGATCCTGTGGGTGATTTTTGGTTTCTCGCTGGTGCTGCTGTGGGACCAATGGCAGGTTTTCAACGGCAACAAGCCCACCTTCCTGCCGTCGACCAAGCCGGCTGCCGTGGCCAGCGCGCCTGCGGGCAGCACGCCGGCGGCCAGCAACGGCGTACCGAGCGCATCCACCGCCGGTGGCAGCGCGGCCGCCGTGCCCACGCAGGCCGCGCCCGCCGCGCCGCGTGAGCGCGTCAACGTGACCACCGACCTCTTCAAGGCGGTGATCGACAGCGAAGGCGCCACGGTCAACTACCTCGAGCTACTCAAGTTCGACGAAGCCGATCGCACCAAGCACGTGGTGCTGTTCGAGAACGATTCGCCCGCTACGCGCTACGTGGCACAAACCGGCCTGCTGAGCCAGACCGGAGAAGCCTTTCCCAATCACTTGACGCCGATGGCGCCGAAGGCCGGGCCGCGCGAAATGGCCGAAGGCCAGAACACGCTCGAAGTGAGCTTCGAAAGCGCCCCCGCGGGCGGCCTCAAGTACGTCAAGACCTATGTCTTCAAGCGCGGTGAATACACCATCGGCGTGCGCCACGAAGTTGTCAACGTGAGCGACCAGCCGCGCGATGCGCAGCTCTACATGCAGCTGCTGCGCCACGGCACGGTGGCGGCTGGCACGATGTTCGGCACCAACACCTTCACCGGTCCAGCCGCCTACACCAACGAGAAGAAGTTCCACAAGCTCGACTTCAAGGACATTGCCAAGGGCAAGGTCGAGCCGCCGCCGCCTGCCAACGACGGCTGGATTGCGATGGTGCAGCATTACTTCGTGTCGGCGTGGCTCCTCAAGGGCGACCCGGCGAGCGAACAGCTCCGGCGCGAATTCCGCGTGAAGGACCTGGGCGACAACCTCTTCACCGTGGCCATGGTGGCCACGCTGCCGAAGATCGCCCCGGGCCAGACCCAGGTGGTCAACAGCGCACTGTTCGCCGGGCCCGAAGAAGAAAAGAAGCTCGAAGCCATTGCACCGGGCCTCGACCTGGTCAAGGACTACGGCATCTTTGCGATCATTTCCAAGCCGCTTTACTGGCTGCTGAACCAGCTGCACGGCATTCTGGGCAACTGGGGCTGGTCCATCGTGGCGCTGGTGGTGCTGCTGAAGGCGGCCTTCTACTGGCTCAACGCCAAGGCCTACGCCAGCATGGCCAAGATGAAGGCCATCAACCCCAAGATCATGGAGATGCGCGAGCGGCTGAAGGACAAGCCGCAGGAAATGCAGCAGGAGATGATGCGCATCTACAAGACCGAGAAGGTCAATCCGATGGGCGGCTGCTTCCCGATCGTTATCCAGATCCCGGTGTTCATCGCGCTTTATTGGGTGCTGCTGTCGTCGGTCGAAATGCGCCACGCGCCATGGATCGGCTGGATCACCGACCTTTCGGCACCCGATCCCTGGTACATCCTGCCGATCGTGATGACGCTGACCTCGCTGTTCCAGACCTGGCTCAACCCGACGCCTCCGGACCCGATGCAGGCCAAGCTGATGTGGATCATGCCGCTCGCATTCAGCGTGATGTTCATCTTCTTCCCGGCCGGCCTGGTGCTGTACTGGATCACCAACAACGTGCTGTCGATTGCGCAGCAGTGGTTCATCAACAAGCGGCTGGGCGTGCTGGGCAAATAAGCCGCGGCAGCTTCCGCCCCTCCGCAAAAGGGCCGCATTCGCGGCCCTTTTGCTTTTGCTGAAAGAATCGCGCTTCCATGACATTCGCCCGCACCACCGATCCCATCGTCGCCCTTGCCACCGCCTCGGGGCGCGGGGCGGTGGGCATCGTGCGCGTTTCGGGCGCGCGGCTCGCGCCGCTGATCGACGCCCTCTGCGGCCGGCCGCTCAAGCCGCGCGAAGCCACCTACTTGCCCTTTCGCGACGCGGCCGGCGAGCCGGTCGACCATGGCCTGGCCATTCACTTTCCCTCGCCGCATTCGTTCACCGGCGAAGACGTGCTCGAGCTGCAGGCGCACGGCGGAACCGTTGTGCTCCAGCTGCTGCTGGCGCGCTGCCTCGAAGCCGCCGCCGCGCCCGATCCGGTCACCGGCCGTCCACGGCTGTCCGGCTTGCGCGTGGCCGAGCCGGGCGAGTTCAGCCAGCGCGCCTTTCTCAACGGCAAGATCGACCTGGCCCAGGCCGAGGCCATTGCAGACCTGATCGACGCCAGCACCGAAGCGGCTGCGCGCAGCGCCGGTCGCTCGCTCTCGGGCGCCTTCTCGCGCGAGATCCACACACTGCGTGACGCGCTGATCCATCTGCGCATGCTGGTCGAGGCGACGCTCGACTTTCCGGAAGAGGAAATCGACTTTCTTCAAAAGGCCGATGCGGCCGGCCAGCTGGCAACATTGCAGGCCCAATTGGCGGCGGTGCAGCAGCGCGCCAGACAGGGCGCGCTGCTGCGCGAGGGCATCAAGGTGGTGATCGCGGGTCAACCCAATGCAGGCAAAAGTTCGCTGCTCAACGCACTCGCCGGCGCCGAACTGGCCATCGTGAGCGCAGTGGCAGGCACAACGCGCGACGTGGTCTCGCAGACCATCCAGATCCACGGTGTGCCGCTGCATGTGGCCGACACCGCGGGCCTGCGCGAGAGCAGCGACGAGGTCGAGCAGATCGGCGTTGCGCGGGCGTGGGGCCAGATCGAGAGCGCCGACGCCGTGCTCTTCCTGCACGACCTGACGCGCTCTAGCCTTGCCGACTACGCCGCCGCCGACGCGGAAATTCTGCGCGGCCTGCGGCAGAAGCTGCCCGCGAGCGTGCCGGTGCTCGATGTGTGGAACAAGCAGGACGCCGCGCCGGCAGCCGCCGTACCCGCCTCGGCCCAAGGCATTGCCCTTTCCGCCAAGACCGGCCTCGGCATCGAAGCGCTACGCGAACAACTGCTCGCGATGGCGGGATGGCAGTCGGTGCCCGAGGGCGTTTACCTCGCTCGCGCGCGCCATGTGCAGGCGCTGGGCCGTGTCCAAACGCACCTGGAGTTGGCTGCAAGCCATTTGGCTGCGCAAGCCCAGTTGCTCGATCTGCTGGCCGAAGAGTTGCGTCTTGCGCAGAACGCACTGAACGAAATCACCGGCGAATTCGGCGCGGACGACCTGCTGGGGGTCATCTTTTCGCGCTTCTGCATCGGCAAATAGCGACAGCCGCAACGAAAAACGTAAAGAGTTGTAGCCGAAACCCGGGGCCTTCGCGGATACTTCGGGACAGATGCGGGGGTTGAGAAAAGCATGTCCATCCAGAACCTGAGCCGCGCCATCGCGGACAACAACAGCAACGACGCCTTTGCGTTGACGCTCAACGTACAGCAGTGGGAAACGCTGGCGGGCTACCTGCAGCCTATCGATACCGGCGTTGGCGACGTTCTCATCGAGCAAGGTACGCACGACCGCTCGGTGTATTTCCTCGAAGGCGGCGCCATCAGTGTGCATCGCGTCAGCAGCAAGGAACAGATGAAGCTGGCCGTGCTCATGCCCGGATCGGTCGTGGGCGAAGGCTCGTTCTTCTCGCGCGAGCCGCATTCGGCCAACGTGGTGGTGACCGGCGCGGGCCGCGTGTGGCGCCTCACGGCCATCCGCTTTGCGGAAATGTCGAACCGCCAACCCAACCTGGCCCTCGAAATCGCCATGGGGCTCGGCGCGGTGATTGCCAAGCGCATGGGGCATCGGTCCAAGCGCGTCGCGGTGACCTGAACATCCATCGGGTCGGTTCCGCAATTCAGGCCCAGACGGCTCTTCAAGCCAGTTTTTGAAATCGTTTTCCCAGAAGTCAGTCGTCATGGCCTTGATCTGTCCGGTGTGCAGCGCGGAGAACCGCGAGGGCGCGAATTTCTGCAGGAGTTGCGGCGGAAAGCTGGCGCCCGCAGCGCCGGCACCAATGGCGCCGCCTCCAGGCCCTGAGAGCCGGTCGGAGCGCGAATGGGCCGCCACGGCGCCCGCACAATTGCGCGCACCCACGATTCCCGGCGGGCTTTTCGATGGCAGCTTGCCGATCGCTTCTCAGACTGCCTACGCGCATGCCGGGTCGCTGGCCGATGAAAAAACCATCATCGTCGGCGCGGGCCGCTCCAAGCGGCCGCCGTCGCCGCCGCGCGAGCCTCGAGTCAAGAAAGCGTCGAGGCCGCGGACTCCGCGCCCTGCCGGCGCGGAGGTGCGCAACAAGCCGCCGCGTGTGCGCGGCATCCTGCTCTGGCTGGTGTTGCTGGCCGTCGGGCTGCTCATGATCATCGCCGGCTGGTACGGCTATGGAAAGGGCGCGCCGGCCGAAAAGGCCGAAGCGGCGTCGACTGCCGCGCCTGTTGCCGCGCCTGCCGTGGCGCCTCTTCCTGCGTCTTCGGCTCCCGAGGCGGCACCGCCGGTGCCCCCGTCCGCGGAGCCATCGGCTGCGGCAGACGCGGCACTCGCCGCTGCGGCCCCGGCCGCGCCCGCCGCTGCCACCCCGAAGCCGCCATCCGCCGCGGCCAAGTCCCGCAAGCCCGTGCCAGCGGCCCCGTCGCAGCCCGGTGTGCCCGAGGCGGCACCGGCAGTGGCCGCCGCGCCCGCGCCGCAGCCTGTGGCGGCGGCGCCCGCCGATCCGCAGTCCATTTGCGGCGACCGCAATTTCATCGCGAAGGCGCAGTGCATGGCTGCGCAGTGCCTCAAGGCCGAATTCAAGCCGCACGCGCAATGCGAGGCGGTGCGCCGTCAGCAGCGGATCGAAGAAGAAAAGCGCAATCCCACGCTGGTGAACTGAGCGGATCCCGAAGGCTGCGGCGGCTCCCGCCAGCGCATTTGCTCAGCCTTTTTGCAGCCGCTCGATGGCGACCGCCAACGCGGCAGGCTTGCCCGACAGCACCAGGGTGTCGCCGTCCGTCAGCACCGTGTCGTCGGTGGGCACCTGCGGCTGACCGTCATGCCGGCGCAGGCCGGCAACGCGCACACCCAGTGTTTCCAGCGCCATCCGCGCCAGCGTCTGGCCGACCGCGCGCGCACCCGGCGTGATCGTGAAGGTGTTGAGCCGCTCATGGTCGAGTTCGTCGGCGTTGTCGTCGTCGGCCCCGTGGAAGTAGCCGCGCAGCAGGTTGTAGCGTGCGTCGCGCTGGTCCTGCACCACGCGGATCACGCGCCGCATCGGCACGCCGACAAGCGCCAGCGCATGGCTCGCAAGCATCAGCGAACCCTCGATGGCCTCGGGCACCACCTCGGTCGCACCGGCCGCCTGCAGCTTTTCCAGGTCGTGGTCGTCCTGGGTGCGCACGATCACCGGCACCTGCGGGGCGTGGGCGCGGGTATTGGCCAGCACCTTCATGGCACCGGGTACATCGAGATAGGTGACGACCACGGCGCTGGCGCGGGCCAGGCCGGCCGCCATGAGCGCCTGCAGCCGGGCCGCATCGCCGAACACCACCGAATCGCCGGCTGCGGCGGCCTGCCGCACGCGGTCGGGGTCGAGGTCCAGCGCCATGTAGGGAATGCCTTCGCGCTCCAGGATGCGCGCCAGGTTCTGGCCGCAGCGCCCGTAGCCGCAGATGATCACGTGCTTGGCGGTGTTGATGGTCTTGCGCGCGATGGAGGTCATCTGCAGCGACTGCTGGAGCCAGTCGCTCGCCACCAGCTTGCGCACGATGGCGTTGGTGTACATCACGATGAAAGGCGTCGCCAGCATCGACAGCACCATCGACGCCAGCACCGGGTTGGCCAGCCACGGCGGCAGCAGGCTGCGCTCCTGCGCGAGCGTCAGCAGCACAAAGCCGAATTCACCCGCCTGCGCCAGGTAGAGGCCGGTGCGCAGCGACACGCCCGAGGTGGCGCCCAGCACCCGCGCCAGCACCGTCACCAGAACCAGCTTGAAGGCCAGCGGGATCAGCAGCAGCACGCCCACCAGCGCCCAGCGGTCTACCACGATGTGCCAGTCGAGCGACATGCCCACCGTGATGAAGAAGAGCCCCAGCAGCACGTCGTGGAACGGGCGGATGTCGGTTTCGACCTGGTGCTTGTACTCGGTTTCGGAAACCAGCATGCCGGCGATGAAGGCGCCCAGCGCCAAGCTCAGGCCGGCCAGTTCGGTGAGCCAGGCCAGGCCGAGCGTGATCAGCAGCACGTTCAGGATGAAAAGCTCCTCGCTGCGCCGCCGTGCCACGAGCGTGAGCCACCAGCGCATGATGCGCGGCCCGCCATAAAGCAGCACGCCGATCAGCAGGATGGCCTTCACCGTTGCGAAGCCGATCGCCTTGGCGAGCGTTTCGGGCGGCGCGCCGAGTGCGGGAATCAACACCAGCAGCGGCACCACCGCCAAGTCCTGGAACAGCAGCACGCCCATCACCCGCTTGCCGTGCTCGCTTTCGAGTTCGAGCCGCTCGGCCATCAGCTTGACCACGATGGCGGTGCTGCTCATGGTGAGCGCGCCCGAGAGGGCCAGCGCCGTCTGCCAACCGAGCCGCCAGGCCGGCGGGAGCTGCGAGGCGATCAAGAGCGCGCCGGCGGTGGCGAGGGTCATCGTCAGCAGCACCTGCAGCAGGCCGAGGCCGAACACGTGCTTGCGCATGGCGCGCAGCTTGGGCAGGCTGAACTCCAGCCCGATGACGAACATCAGGAACACCACGCCGAACTCGCCCAGGTGGCGGATGGCTTCGGAGTTCTGCGCCAATGCCAATGCATGCGGGCCGATCAGCACGCCGGCCGACAGATAGCCGAGCATCGGCGGCAGCTTCAGCGAGCGGCAGACCACGACGCCGATGACCGCGGCAAGCAAATACAACAGCGTGAGATCGAACGAAGACATGGCTGGATGCTAGAGCAATGTCCATGCCCCGCACGCACCGCTTTCACCCGATGACGGCAGATGCCGGCCGGCCCGTAAAATCCGGCGATGAGTTCAGCTCCCCTGCCCCCCGTGGTCGACGCCGACGCCATCCTCGCGCGGGCCCGTGCCACCTTCGACATCGAGTCCGATGCCGTACTCGGCCTCAAGTCGCGCGTGGGTCCGAGCTTCGTGGAGGCCGTGCGCAAGGTCCTCGAAGTGCGCGGCCGCGTGGTCGTGATGGGCATGGGCAAGAGCGGCCACGTCGGCCGCAAGATCGCCGCCACCCTGGCCTCCACCGGCACGCCGGCCATGTTCGTCCACCCGGCCGAGGCCAGCCACGGCGATCTCGGCATGATCAAGTCGGTCGACCTGGTGCTGGCCATTTCGAACAGCGGCGAGGTCGACGAGCTCACCGTGATCCTGCCCGTGGTCAAGCGCCAGGGCGTGCCCCTCATCGCCATGACCGGCCGCACCGATTCCACCCTGGCGCGGCATGCCGACATCGTGATCGATGCTGGCGTTGCCAAGGAAGCCTGCCCGCTCAACCTGGCCCCCACCGCAAGCACCACCGCCCAGATGGCGATGGGCGACGCGCTGGCGGTGGCGCTGCTCGACGCGCGCGGCTTTGGCTCCGAAGACTTCGCGCGCTCGCACCCCGGCGGTGCACTGGGCCGCAAGCTGCTCACCCATGTGAGCGACGTGATGCGCTCGGGCGACGACGTGCCGCGCGTGGCACCCACCGCAACGCTCAGCGAATTGATGCGCGAGATGAGCTCCAAGGGCTTGGGCGCCACGGCGGTGGTCGACGCCGACGGCCGGGCCATCGGCATCTTCACCGACGGCGACCTGCGCCGGCAGGTGGAGACCGGCGGCGACCTGCGCGGCCTGACCGCCGCCGATGTGATGCACCCCGGCCCCCGCACGCTGCGCGCCGAGGCGCTGGCGGTCGAGGCGGCCGAGCTGATGGAAGAACACCGCATCACCAGCGTGCTCATCGTCGACCCCGCGGGGCATTTGATCGGCGCGCTCAGCATCAACGACCTGATGCGCGCGAAGGTCATCTGATGCCGCTCGACTTCCAGGCCGAAACCTTGCTCGCCGCGCAGGATGTGCGGGTGGCCTTCTTCGACATCGACGGCGTGCTGACCGACGGCGGCGTCTACTTCACCGAGCACGGCGAAACCCTCAAGCGCTTCAGCATTCTCGACGGCTACGGGCTCAAGCTGCTTCGCTTGGCCGGCATCACGCCGGCGGTGATCACCGGGCGCGATTCCAAGCCGCTGCGCGTGCGGCTCGAGGCGCTCGGCATCCAGCATGTGCGCTATGGCACCGAAGACAAGCTGCCCGCGGCCGAAGCCATGCTCGAACAGCTGGGCTTCGGTTGGCACCAGGCCGCGGCCATCGGCGACGACTGGCCCGACCTGCCGGTGCTGGCGCGCGCCGGTTTTGCAGCGGCGCCGGCCAACGCGCACGTGGAAGTGCGCGACGCCGTCAACTACGTCACCCGCGCACGCGGCGGCGAAGGCGCGGCGCGCGAGTTCTGCGACGTGCTGCTGACGGCCTGCGGCCAGTACAGGCGCCTGCTCGACGCGGCACGAGGTCCCACGCAATGAGCCGCGCCTGGAACCTGCTGCGCAACGGCGTCGATCGCGCCACGATCTACCTGCCCATCATCCTGACGGCAGCCGTGGCGCTCGGCACCTACTGGCTGGTGCGCAACGCGCCCAAGCTGCTTGAGCCCACGGTCAAGGCGGCGCCCACCCACGAGCCCGACTATTTCATGCGCGGCTTCGTCATCAAGAACTACCTGCCCAACGGCGACTTGCGCAGCGAACTCCACGGCAAGGAAGGCCGGCACTACCCCGACACCGACACCACCGAAGTCGACGACGTGCGGGTGCGCTCCGTCTCGCCGCAGGGCTACACGACCCATGCCACGGCCAATCGGGGTCTGTCGAATTCCGACGGCAGCGAGATCCAGCTCTTCGGCAATGCCATCGTGATTCGCGATCCGGTCGTCGGCCCCAACGGCAAGGCCACGCCGCGCCTCGAGTTCCGCGGCGACTTCCTGCACGCGTTCCTCGACACCGAACGCGTGACCTCGAACAAGCCCGTCACGCTCATTCGCGGCACTGACCAGTTCACTGCCGACAACCTCGACTACGACAACCTGAGCGGGGTCGCCAACCTGACCGGGCGGGTGCGCGGCGTCCTGATTCCGTCGGGGGCCGCCTCCGGCGGCAAGCCGCGCTGAAGAAAAAATCACCCGGAAGCCGCCCGCACCCATGAGTACGTCCCCGCTGGTTTTCATCACCGGTGCATCGAGCGGCATCGGCCAGGCCCTGGCCGCCCGCTTCCACGAAGCCGGCTACCGGCTGGCCCTGGTGGCACGGCGCACGGCGGAAATCGAAACCTGGGCGAACGCCCGCAATCTCGATCCAGCCAGCTACCAGATCTATAGCGCGGATGTGGCGCAGACCGACAGCATCCTGGCCGCCGGCGCCGCCTGCATCGAGCGCCAGGGCTTGCCCGATGTGGTCATTGCCAACGCCGGCATCAGCGTGGGCATCGACACCACCGAGCGGGAAGACATCGACGTGATGGCGCGGACCTTTGCCACCAACAACGTTGGCCTGATGGCCACCTTTCATCCCTTTGTGGCGGCAATGAGGCAGCGCGGCAGCGGCCGACTGGTCGGCATTGCGAGCGTTGCGGCCATTCGCGGCTTGCCGGGGCATGGCGCCTATTGCGCCAGCAAGGCAGGCGTGGTCGCGTACTGCGAGAGCTTGCGCGGCGAGCTGCATAACAGCGGCGTCAAGGTCGTCACCCTCTGCCCCGGCTACATCGACACGCCGCTGACCCAGGGCAACCGCTACGGCATGCCCTTTCTCATGAGGGCCGAAGATTTTGCGGACCAGGCGCTGCGCGCCATCGAGGCCGGCACCAGCTACCGCGTGATTCCCTGGCAAATGGGCGTTATCGCCAAGCTCATGCGCATGCTGCCGAACGCCCTGCTCGACCGGGCCGTGCAAGGCAGGGCCCGCAAGAAGCGCAGCGGCGAAAGCTGAACCGCCCGGACTATTGCCGGGTGCGCGAGCGGATTCTTCGCGAGCACCAAAGGAAAAGGCTCCCTCGGGAGCCTTTTGTCTGTGTGCCTGGGGTGCAGGGCTTAGTAGCCGCTATTTCCGCCGCCGTAGCCGCCGCCACCACCACCGCCGGAGCGGCCACCGCCGCCGCCACGCGGACCGGCGCCGTAGGGGCTGCGGAAACCGCCATCGCCACCACCACCGCCGCCGCCACCACTGCGGCCACCGCCACCGCCGTAACCGCCGCCACCGCCGGAACGGCCACCACCGCCGCTGCGATCGCCGCCGCCACCACCGTAGCCGCCGCCACCACCGCCGCCGTAGCCGCCACCACCACCGCCGCCATAACCCCCACCGCCGCCGCCGTAGCCGCCGCCACCGCTGCGGGGAGGACGTGCTTCCATTGGGCGTGCTTCATTGACGACGACGCTGCGGCCGCCCAGGGGCTGGCCGTTCATGCCGTTGATTGCGGCTTGTGCTTCCGCGTCGCTGCCCATCTCGACGAAGCCGAAGCCCTTCGAGCGGCCCGTGTCGCGTTCCATCATGACCTTGGCGCTGGTCACCGAGCCGAATTGTCCGAAAGCCTGTTCGAGATCACCGTCGCGCACCGAGTAAGGCAGGTTGCCGACATACAGTTTGTTGCCCATCAAGGGACTCCTATAAACACATAGCAAGAAAAGCGATGGAGTCCCGAAAGCATCACTCAACCAAGAGCTGTCGAGTCGCGCGAAACTGACCGATCACCGAACTGCCGCCCCGGCAAAACGAAGAGGGAGGCTCGTGCATTATGGGTGAAATACACAAAATGCAAGCAGGAATTTGCCGCTTCCTGTAGGGCCTCCAAAAATTAAAAGAAGCTAGCGCCCGCTTACAAGAATGGCGCCGGGGAGGCCGAAAAGCCGCAGGTAGAATCCGCTCCGTCATTGGGGAGTAGCCGCCTTCCATCGCGAGAAGGGCCCGCGTCAACAGACTTGTCCTGCCCCACACGGGACATGGCGCGTGCAGTGATTCACCTGGCGAGACCTTTGACCGTGCAACTTCGGGAATATGGCCGAAGGTGTTGCACGGTCAATTGCGTCCTTCGGCCCAAGGAACCCCTGCTCTCATGGAAGCTTTTCTCGTTGCAACCGGCGTGGTCGCGCTCGCCGAAATGGGCGACAAGACCCAGTTGCTGGCCCTCCTGCTTGCCGCCCGCTTCAGAAAACCCTGGCCGATCGTGCTCGGGATCTTCGTCGCCACCGTGGTCAACCACGCTCTGGCCGGCGCCGTCGGCAACTGGATCACGCACTGGCTCGGCCCGGATGTGCTGCGCTGGATCCTGGGGGGCTCGTTCATCGCCATGGCCGCCTGGATGCTGATTCCGGACAAGCTCGACGCGGAAGACGCGCCCGCCGCCTCGCACTACGGCGTCTTCGGCACCACGCTCATCGCGTTCTTCCTGGCCGAGATGGGCGACAAGACCCAGATCGCCACCGTCATGCTCGCCGCACGGTTCACCGACGCCTACATCTGGGTGGTCACGGGCACCACGCTCGGCATGATGCTGGCCAATGCGCCCGTGGTCTGGCTGGGCGACAAGCTGGTGAAGCGGGTGCCGATCACGCTCGTGCATGGCATCTCGGCGGCGATCTTCCTCGTGCTTGGCATCGTGATGATCGTCGGCTGGTAATTCGGCGGAGCGATATACTGCCGGCTGCGCCGATTTGCTTCAGCTTGCGGGCGCTTTATAAATTCAGCTAAAGACAGTCCGTTGGCGAACAACCCGGCTCGTTTTTGGCGAGGCCGGGTTTTTTCATTGATGTCGTCAACTTCTTTGGTCGTCTCTGCGCAGTCGATGCAGTTCGCGGGCCCGCTGGCCTTGCGCAGCGGCGCCTCGCTCGGCAGCTACACGCTCGCCTACGAAACCTACGGCACCCTGAACGCCGACCGCAGCAATGCGGTGCTGGTGTGCCATGCGCTCAATGCCTCGCACCATGTCGCGGGCGTCTATGAAGGCCAGGCCAGGTCCGAAGGCTGGTGGGACAACATGGTCGGCCCAGGCAAGCCGGTCGACACCAACCGCTTCTTCGTGATCGGCGTGAACAACCTCGGCTCCTGCTTCGGCTCGACCGGCCCGATGCACACCAACCCCGCCACGGGGCGCATCTACGGCGCCGACTTTCCGGTGGTCACGGTCGAGGACTGGGTCGATGCCCAGGCCGCGCTGCTCGACGCGCTCGGCATCCGCACGCTCGCCGCCGTGATGGGCGGCAGCCTCGGCGGCATGCAGGCGCTGTCATGGACGCTGCAGTACCCCGACCGCGTGCGCCATGCCGTGGTGGTGGCCAGTGCGCCCAACCTCACGGCCGAGAACATTGCCTTCAACGAAGTCGCGCGCCGCGCCATCGTGACCGACCCCGACTTTCACGGCGGCCATTTTTACGAACACGGCGTGGTTCCCAAGCGGGGCCTGCGCATTGCGCGGATGATCGGCCACATCACCTACCTGAGCGACGACGTCATGAACGAGAAGTTCGGACGCATCCTGCGCAGCGCGGTCGAAGGCGATACGGCGGCGCTGGACTACCGCTATTCCACTCAGGAAATCGAGTTCCAGATCGAAAGCTACTTGCGCTACCAGGGCGACAAGTTCAGCGAGTACTTCGACGCCAACACCTACCTCCTGATCACGCGCGCGCTCGACTACTTCGATCCGGCACGCGCGCACGGCGGGAACCTCAGCGCTGCGCTTGCGAAGGCCACCGCCAAGTTTTTGCTCGTGAGCTTCAAGACCGACTGGCGCTTCTCGCCCGCGCGCAGCCGCGAACTGGTGAAGGCGCTGCTCGACAACCGCCGCAACGTGAGCTACGCCGAGATCGACGCGCCGCACGGGCACGACGCGTTCCTGCTCGACGATGTGCGCTACATGGGCGTGGTGCGGTCCTATTTCGAGCGCGTGGCTCTCGAGACCGAGGCCGAAGGGAGTACTGCCCAATGAGCGATCTCGAAACCCAACGCCTCATCGCCGACCTCGTGCCTGAGGGCGCGCGCGTGCTCGACCTCGGCTGCGGCGACGGCGCCCTGCTCGACCTGCTGCAGCGCGAGCGCGGCTGCACCGGCTACGGCGTGGAAATTGCCGACGGCAACGTGCTGCAGTGCATTCGCCGCGGCGTCGACGTGATCCAGCTGAACCTCGACGAAGGCCTGGCGGTGTTCGACGACGCCACCTTCGACGTGGTGCTTCAGATCGACACGCTGCAGCACCTGCGCAATGCCGAGGTCATGCTGCGAGAAACCGCGCGCGTGGGCCGCATCGGCATCGTCGCGTTTCCCAACTTTGCCCACTGGCCGAACCGCATCAGCATTGCGCGCGGCCGCATGCCGGTGACGCGCCGCCTGCCCTACCAGTGGTACGACACGCCCAACATCCGGGTCGGCACCTTCAAGGACTTTGAAGTGCTCGCGCAAAAGAACAGCCTGCGCGTGCTCGATGCCTTCGGCGTGCAGGGCGGCCGCAGCGTGCGCTGGCTGCCCAACGCGCGCGCGGGCACGGCGGTGTTCAAGTTCGAGCGGGAGCGCTGAGCGTTTTCGCGCCCCCACAAAAGCGGACACGGCGGCCCCATGAGCTTCACGCTCTCGCAACCGGCGCACAGCGACCTGCTGGTCAAGAAGAGCCGCTTCATCGGTTGCGTGCAGCCTGTGGCCGACCGCGCCGCTGCACTGGCCATCGTGGCAGCTCTGCGTAACGAACACCCCGCCGCCGCGCACGTCTGCTGGGCATTGATGGCCGGCGGCCAATCGGCGGCCAACGATGACGGGGAGCCGGGCGGCACGGCCGGCCGGCCGATGCTCGAGGTGCTGCGGCATCAGCAGCTCGAAGGCGTGCTCGCCACCGTGGTCCGCTACTTCGGCGGCATCAAGCTGGGCGCGGGCGGGCTCGTGCGGGCCTACACCGATGCGGTTGCGCAGGCTTGCGTTGGCGCAACGCTGGTGCCGCTGGTGCGCCAGCGGTTGCTGCAATGCACCGTGCCCTATGCGCTGGAAGGGCTCGTGCGGCGCGAGATTGCAGATGTGAGCGGCGCTTCGATCATGGAGGTGCGGCACGGCGACGCGGTGGAATTCGCATTCACGCTGCCCGAGCCCGACGCCGACGCCTTCATCGCCCGCCTCGACGATGCTGCGCAAGGGCGCGCCGTCTGGCCGCGGGCGTAAGCCGCCGCGCGGGCACCGCGGGCACCGCGGGGGCCGGGGGCGCCGTCATCGCCAGCACGCCGCGCGGCGCGAGCACCACGGGGGCCTCATCGTCGCCCGGGCCGCGGCGCGCCATCTCGGCGGTGACGATGCCGGTGGGCACCGCCAGCACGCCCCAGCCCACCAGCATCATCACGGATGCAATGGCGCGGCCGAGATCGGTCTTGGGCACCAGGTCGCCGAAGCCCACCGTGGCCATGGTCGAGATCGCCCAGTAGATCGCCACCGGAATACTGGTGAAGCCGTGCACCGGGCCTTCCACGACGTACATCAGCGTGCCCATCACCAGCACCACGAGCATCACGAAGCCGACGAACACCGTGATCTTCCGGCGGCTTGCGGCCACGGCGGACACCAGCGCGCGGTATTCCACGGAGTAGCGCGACAGCTTGAAGATGCGGAACACGCGCAAAAGCCGCAGCACGCGCACATCGATGAGGTAGGCGAGCTCGGGCGCGAAAGCCACCAGGTAGGTTGGCAGCAGCGCCAGGAGGTCGATCACGCCGTAGAAGCTCAGCGCGTAGCGCATCGGCTTGTTCACGCAGGCGAGCCGCGCGATGTATTCGAGCGTGAAGAGAATGGTGAAGCCCCATTCGAATGCATTGAACAGAGGCCGCCACTGGTCGCGGATCGACTGCACGCTGTCGAGAATTACAACGAGCACGCTGGTCACGATGACGGCGATCAATGCCAGATCGAAAAGCAGGCCGGCACGCGTGTCGGCCTCGAAGATCACGGTGAACAAGCGCCGCCGCCAGCCGCTCGCCGGCTTGTCGAAGCGCGCGTCGATGGTCGAGGAGATTGCCAGGGTCCGGGCAGCGGGGGCAGTGTTCGATGGAGTCATCTTGCGAACCAGGAGGTCACGGAAAGGGGCATTGTCCAGCCCGGCGGAGATTTATTCAGTTACGTTTCTTGCGCAATGAAGTGCGGCAGGCCATGGAGTGGTTCTTACGATAGCCCCTTTGTTGAGGAGCTCCCCTTTGGCTACACAGTCCCCATTTTTCGGCAAGCGTGATCGTGACACCGACTCGTTGACCTCCCGCCCCGCGCCGCTGGTGGGCTCGGGCACCAATCTCTCGGGTTCGCCCGTCAACCCTTCTTCCCTCACCGCACAGCAAGGCGGCCTGGCTCCGGCGGCCGCTCCCGCCGCCAAGGAAGGCGGCAGCAAGCTTACCGTCGGCCCCAACATCAAGCTCAAGGGCGTCGAGATCACCGATTGCGACACGCTCGTGGTCGAAGGCCTGGTTGAAGCGACCATGGACTCGCGCCTGATGCAGATCGCCGAACAGGGTGAATTCAAGGGCTCGGCCGAAATCGACATCGCCGAAATCCGTGGCGTTTTCGACGGCAGCCTCACGGTGCGCGAAAAGCTCGTGATCCATTCGACCGGCAAGGTCACCGGCAAGATCCGCTACGGCAAGATCGTGATCGAAGAAGGCGGCCAGCTCTCGGGCGAGATCAGCTTCGGCGCCAAGCAGTCGCTGCAAGCGGCCGCCTGATCCGCTCCTAGGCCGCCTCTTCGGGCGGCTTCCAACCCAGGCGCTCCAGCAAGGCACCGGCCGCGGCCGGTGCTTTTTCTTTGGCGCCGTTGATGAAGTAGACGAACACGTCCCGCTTCTTCGGCGCTTCGGCCCATTGCCGAGCGCGTTCGGCCCAGCCGTCGAGCGCTTTCGGCGCATAGCCGGTCTTGAGCTTGGCATCGGCCATCATGAGCCGCGCATAGGCAAAGTCGCCCTCGGGCTCCTCGAACGACGGAAACTTGTCGGCGTCGGTGAACACGGTCGACACCTTGTACTTCTTCGCGAGCGCCCGGTAGGCGGGGTTGATGAAGCTCTCATGCCGCACGTCCATCACGTGACGTAGTGCGCGGCTGCCTTCTTTCTTAGGCAGCAGCTCCAGAAAGGCCTCGAAGTCTTCGGCATCGAACTGTTTGGTGGGCATGAACTGCCACACGATCGGCCCGAGCTTCTCGCCTAGCTCGCTCACGCCGCTGTCGATGAAGCGCTGGATCGAGTCTCCCGCGGTGGCAAGCACCTTGCGGTTGGTCGAAAAGCGCGAGGCTTTCATGGAGAACATGAAGTCGTCGGGCACCTCGTCGTGCCACTTGCGGAAAGTCTCGGGCTTGAAGGTGCTGTAGTAGGTGCCGTTGATCTCGATGGCGCTGACCTTGCGGCTCGCATAGCGCAGCTCCTTTGCGTGCGCGAGCCCCTTGGGATAGAAGTTGTCGCGCCAGGGCTCGTAGGTCCAGCCGCCGATGCCCACCTTGATATTGGCCTGAGTCCGAGTCGATGTTGCCTTGCTCACATTGCGCTCCGGGTTGAGATCGCCGCACTCTACGCGGGGTCGCGGCGAGGCGCAAAATGCGATTTTTCGTCACCCCCGCGGAGAACCCACCGATGAACGCCCCCCTGCACCGCGAAATGCCCGCCGGAACGCTCGACGCCGAGCGCGCCCTCTCCGATGTCACCGCCCAATGGGACGGCGACATCGTCAGGCAACTCACCGACTACATCGCCATTCCCGCCAAGTCGCCGGGCTTCGACAAGGACTGGTCGGCCAACGGCTACCTGGAAACGGTGCTGCGCAACGCCGCCGCCTGGGTCGAGGCGCAGAAGGTCGAAGGCCTGAAGCTGGAAATAGTGCGGCTCGAAGGCCGTACGCCGGTGCTGTTCTTCGAAGTGCCGGCCACCGGCACCGACATGAGCGAGACCGTGCTGATGTACGGCCACCTCGACAAGCAACCCGAATTCACCGGCTGGCGCAACGACCTCGGCCCCTGGACGCCCAAGTACGAGAACGGCCTGCTCTATGGCCGCGGCGGCGCCGACGACGGCTATGCGGTCTACGCGAGCGTGGCGGCGCTTCAGGCGCTCAAGAACCAGGGCGCGGCCCATCCACGCATCGTCGGGATCATCGAGACCTGCGAGGAAAGCGGCTCCTACGACCTGCTGCCGTACGTCGATGCGCTGCGCCCGCGGCTGGGCAATGTGGAACTGGTGATCTGCCTCGACTCCGGCGCCGGCAACTACGACCAGCTGTGGCTCACCACGTCGCTGCGCGGCATGGCCAGCGGCACGCTCAAGGTGGAGGTGCTGACCGAGGGCATTCACTCCGGCGACGCGTCGGGCCTGGTGCCGTCGAGCTTCCGCATCATGCGGCAGGTGCTCGACCGGCTCGAAGACAGCGCTACCGGGCGCCTGCTGCCCGCGAGCTTCCATTGCGAAGTGCCGGCCGACCGCCTGGCGCAGGCCAAGGCCACCGCCGCGATCCTCGGCGAAGAGGTCTACAAGCGCTTTCCGTGGGCGCACTACGACTGCGGCGGCTCGACCATGTTCGCGCTGCCGACCACCACCGACCCGGTGGAGGCGCTGCTCAACCGCACCTGGAAGCCCACGCTGTCGGTCACCGGCGCCGAAGGCTTTCCGGCGCTGAAGGACGCGGGCAACGTGCTGCGCCCCTATACGGCGTTCAAGCTCTCGCTGCGCCTGCCGCCGCTGGTCGACGCGGCCGAGGCGGTGCAGAAGCTGAAGGCGCTGCTCGAGGACAACGCGCCCTACCAGGCGCGTGTCACGTTCGAAAGCGGCGGCGGCGCCACCGGCTGGAACGCGCCGACGATCACCCCCTGGTTCGAAGACGCGCTCAACAAGGCTTCGCAGGCGCACTTCGGTGCATCGTGCGGCTACATCGGCCAGGGCGGCACCATTCCGCTGATGAACATGCTGAGCGCAGGTTTTCCCAAGGCGCAGATGATGGTCTGCGGCGTGCTCGGCCCGAAGAGCAATGCGCATGGCCCCAACGAGTTCCTGCATGTGCCCTATGCCAAGAAGCTGACGGCCGCCGTGGCTGAAGTGATCGCGGCTTTGCCGGCTGCGCACCGCACCGCCGCCGCGGAGCCGGTTGCCGCTTGAGCGGACCTGCGGCGGGGCGCGTTTCATTGTCCGCGCCGGACGGCGAAACGCTGGCGCTGCGCCGTCTTCCCGCGGCCGGCGCGCCGCGTGCGGTTGTGGTCCTGGTGCACGGGCTCGGCGAGCACGCCGGGCGCTATGCCGGGCTTGCGGCGCGCCTGCATGAGTGGAACTTTGCCGTATGGGCGTACGACCATCACGGCCACGGCGAATCCTCGGGCGCTCGCGGCGGCTTGCCGAGCGAGCTGCGGCTGGTCGAAGATCTTGCGCTGGTCGTCGACGACGCTCGCCGCGAGAACGCCGGCTCGCCGCTGGTGCTGCTGGGCCACAGCCTGGGCGGGTTGGTCGCGGCCAGCCTGGTGTCGCGTGGCCTTCGGCCGGTCGATGGGCTCGTGCTGTCGTCGCCGGGGCTCGATCCCGGCCTGAACGCTTTACAGAAGGCGCTGCTCGCGGTGCTGCCGCGCATTGCGCCGAACCTGCGTGTCGGCAACGGGCTCGACGACAATTTTCTTTCGCACGACCCGGACGTCGTGCAGGCCTACCGCGCCGATCCGCTCACGCACGACCGCGTCGGCAGCCGGCTCGCGCGTTTTCTCGCGCACGAAGGCGCGGCCATCCAGCAGGCCGCCCCGCATTGGCCGGTGCCCACGCTGTTGATGTATGCGGGCGACGATCATCTCGTGAGGCCGGCCGCCAGCCGTGCCTTTGCCGCGGCGGCCGCGCCCGGTGGCATGGTCGAGGCGCATTGCTTCGAGGCCCTGTACCACGAGATATTCAACGAGCTGGATGCCGGGCCCGTGTTCGCCGCGCTGCAGCGGTGGCTTGACCGGCGCTTTCCGCCCCGCTGAGCGGCGTTCAGGCGTTCGCGGCGGCCTCGCGCCGGCGGGACTTCGCAAGCCACAGCAGCCCCGCGCCCGTGAGCACCACCGGCACCAGCGAACCGTAGTTCAACAGCTGCCAGCCCTGCGTCGTGACCAGCACGCCCGAGGCGAACGAGGTCAGTGCCACTGTCGCGAACACGCAGAAGTTGAGCGCGCCCTGCGCCCGGTCTCGTTCTTCCGCCGTGTAGGCCGTGAGCGAAAGCGTGGTGCTGCCGGTGAACAGGAAGTTCCAGCCCACGCCCAGCAGGCACAGCGCCACGAGAAAATGCTGAAGCTCCACACCCGAGAGCGCGACGGCAATGCAGCCGAAGTTGAGCGCAACCCCCACACCCATCACCGGCAGCGCGCCGAAGCGGCGGATCAGGTGGCCGGTGAAGAAGCCGGGTGCGAACATGCCGATCACGTGCCATTCGAGCACCAGTGCGGCATCGGAGAAAGGCAGGCTGCAGATCTGCATCGCAATCGGCGTGGCGGCCATCAGCAGGTTCATCACGCCAAAACCCAACGCACCCGCCGCGGCCGCCACGATGAACACCGGCTGGCGGATGAGCTGCGACAACGTCCTTCCACCCATCGCCTGCTGGCGTGTGAGCGGGGGCGGAAATTCAATGAAGCGCATGAACACCATCGACAGCAGGGCCACCGCCGCCAGCGCAATGTAGGCACCCGCAAACGGCACGGCGAACACTTCGCGCGTGGCCGTCGCGAGGTTGGGCCCCGCCACCGCGCCGATCAATCCGCCGGCCATCACGAGCGACACGGCCTTCTCGCGCCACGCCGGTGCCGCGAGTTCGGCGGCTGCAAAACGGTAGAGGCCGGCGTTGGCGTTGTAGTAGCCGGCCACCACGGTGGCAAAGCACAGCAGCCAGAAGTTCTTGGAAACCACCGCGAACGCGCACAGCAAGGCCGACCCGAGCCCGACCGCCAGGCCGATCTGGAACGACCCGCGCCGCCCGAAGCGCTGCTGCGTGCGCGCCACCAGCCCGGTAGTCAGCGCACCGCCCACCACGTAGCCCATGATCGGCAGCGTGGCCATCCAGCCGCGCGGCGCAATGCTCAGGCCCACCAAGCCGTTGATCGCAATGAACGTGACGTTGTTGGTCAGGAACAAGCCCTGGCAGATGGCAAGCAGCCAGAGGTTGCGGTTCATCGGAAGAAGGTGGAAGCAGGTTGCGGCATGAAGGCTGAGGTTCTACGTGATTCGCCCCGAATGCGCCAGCCAAAAAAAAGCGCCCTCGCGGGCGCCTTAATTCTTTGAGCAAATCGGCTTACAGCTGCTTGTTCTGCAGCAGGCTGCCGAGTGAACCCAGGAGGTCGTTCGGCGTGTCGAGGCCTTGCTCCGGCACCTTGCCTTGCGGCGTGAGCTGGTCGATGAGGGTGGGCAACATGGCCGCCAGCATGGGCAGCAGGGTTTGCGCATTGATGCCGAGCTTGGAAGCGATGTTGGCGATGGTGTCGCTGCCCAATGCGTCTTGCAGTTGGCCGCCGGAGACCGGCTGGTTTTCTCCCTTGCCGATCCAGGAGCCGATCACGTCGCCCATGCCGGCCTGTTCAAACTTGGAGACCAGGCCTCCCAGGCCGCCTTGGCCGCCGTTGTTGGCGAGCAGGCCGCCCAGCGCGCCGGCCAGGCCGCCGAGATCTCCCAAGCCGCCGATGCCGCCGCCTTGTGGGTGCTGCTGTTGGGCAGCGCCTCCCAGCACTTGGCCGAGTACCGAATCGAGCATTCCCATGACGTTTCCTTGGTGTGTGACAGAACTGCCGGCATTGTCGCCAGCGAGATGAGCTGCGAGCGCAAGGGGTTGCCCACTTTCGAACGCGCAGCGTGACAAATTACTTGGTGCGCGCCGCGCGCTTCGGCAGCAATGCGGGGCTGACCCCTTGCACACCGACCAGGCCGAGCACTGTCACCAGCGAATTCTGCGCGCCTTTCCATGCGTCTGTCACGTCGATCGATTCGCTCAAGGCATGAAAGCCGGTGGACTTGCCGCCGCCACCGATGATGATGGCCGGAATGCCGTACGACATCGGCACATTGGCGTCGGTGCTGCCGCCGCGCAGCAGCGTCTTGTGGCCGAAGGCGGTGTTCGAGCGGATGGCCGCCTCCACGATCACCGAGTCGGACGGCGTACGGCCGCCGGGCCGGTCGCCGATCAGCTTGTTGCTTGCGCTCAGCGTGGTCACGTTCCAGCGCTTGTTTTCCTCGGCCACGGCTTCGTCGATGGCCGCGAGGATCTTCTTCTCGGTTTCGAGCAGCGACGCCATGTCGTCCGAACGGATGTCGATCGCCATGCGCGCATCCGGCGCAATGGTGTTCACCGACGTGCCGCCGCCCACGGTGCCGACAGTGAAGGTGGTCTTCGGGAAGCTGGGCGTGCGCACTTCCGCGATCTTGGCAATGGCGCGGCCCATGCCGTGGATGGCGCTGGGCACCTGGCCGAAGGCAGCAAAGCTGTGGCCGCCCGGCCCCTTGAACGTGACTTCATATCGGTGGCTGGCGGTGCCGAGAATCAGCACGTTGCCGTCCGGCGAAGGCTCCAGCCCCACCATGCCGTCAATGTCGAGGTTGTCGCGGAAGATGGCCTTCATGCCGCGCAGGTTGCCGAGCTCTTCCTCGCCGACATTGGCAACGAAGAGCAGGTCGCCCACGGTCTGCACCTTGTTGTCGTTGAGCACCTTGAGCCACGACAGCAGCACCGAGAGGCCGCGCGTGTCGTCCGCGATGCCGGGCGCGTGCAGCTTGCCGTCGCGCTCCTTCACCTTCACGTCGGTGCCGGAGGGAAACACGGTGTCGAGATGGGCCGAAATGAGCAGCTTGGGGCCGTTGCCGGTGCCCTTGCGCAGGCCGATCACGTTGCCTTCGGCATCGATCTTCGCGTCGGTGAGGCCAAGCGCCTTCATGCGCGCGAGAAAAGCTTCGGCGCGCTTCTGTTCCTTGAACGGGGGCGCCTCGATCTCGGTCAGCATCTTCAGGTCTTCGATCGAGCGGTCGTGGTCGGCCTTGACTGCGTCGAGCAGCTTCTGGATCGAAGGCGCCGCCGTCAGTTGGGTAAAGACCTTGTCGACCTCGGGAGCGACTTGCGCGGGCGTGGGCGCCACGGCGGTGTTCTGAGCCTGCGCACCCTGGGCGGCGAAGAGCATGGCCAGCACAAGGGGAGCGAGGGGCGCAAATCGGAGCGCGCGTGGCGAGCGAAGCATGACGTGAAGATCCTTCTCTGGTTGTGACGAATGGGTGAAGCAAGCATTGTTCCGCAACTCGCAACCCCGCGGGCCGGCCTAGTTTCCAGCTAGCGATACCAGCGCGGCGAGTGCCGCGGTTTCGGCGCGCAGCACACGGGGTCCGAGCGTGACCGGCGCAAAGCCGCACGCGAGCGCTTCTTGCTCTTCAGCGGCGCTCAGGCCGCCTTCGGGACCGCTCAGCACCAGCACGCTTCGGTCGGCCGGAGCCGACGCGATGGCTTCGGCCAAGCGGCGCGTGCCTTCGGCCAGGCTCAGGACGAGGCGCAGCGACTCTTTGCCCGCCGCCGCATCGATCCATGTCGAGGGACTCGAGAAAGACCGCACCGGATGAATCACCGGCACGCGGTTGCGGCCGCATTGCTCGCACGCTGCAATGGCAATGGCCTCCCAGTGCGCCCTCTTCTTCTCGGCGCGTTCGCCTGAAAGGCGCAGCACGCCGTGGGCCGTTGCAAGGGGCTGAATGCTTGCAACACCCAGTTCGGTGGCTTTTTCGACCAGCCAGTCCATGCGCTCGTTGGCGGGCATGCCGACCGCGAGATGCACTGCGCGCGCAGCCTCGCGCTCCGCCGGCGTGTGGACGCCGACCGTGACGGAAACGTCGCTGCGCCCCATGCGCTCGACCGTGGCCGTGTATTCGCCGCCGGAACCGTCGAACAGCGTGAGTGCATCGCCGGGTTGCATCCGCAGCACTTGCACGTGGCGCGCGGCGCCGGGCGGCAGGGCCAGTGTGGCGCCGGCGGCCAGCGGCACCGGGCAGTGAAAACGGGGCATCTAGACCCTGCCGTAGGCAAAGCCGGTGATGGCCGAGCTGCCTTCGATTTCGTCGATCACGCGCAGCAGCGGAGTCAGCTCCATGTAGCGGCTGGCCGTGGAGCGGATGTAGGCGATGAAGCGCGGTGTGTCCGCCAGGTAGCGCGGCTTGCCGTCGCGCAGCGTCAGGCGGGCGAAGATGCCGGCGACCTTGAGGTGGCGCTGCAGGCCCATCCATTCGACGGAACGATAGAAAGCACCGAAATCCGGATCGACCGGCAGCTTGGCCTTGCGGGCGGCTTCCCAGTAGCGGATGGTGATGTCGAGCACGAATTCTTCTTCCCAGCTCAGGAAGGCGTCGCGCATCAGGCTCGCGATGTCGTAGGTGATCGGGCCGTAGACCGCGTCCTGGAAGTCGAGCACGCCAAGCGTGGGGGCCACATTGACCATCAGGTTGCGCGGCATGAAGTCGCGGTGGACGTAGACGCTGGGCGAGGCCAGGTTGCTCTCCACGATGAGCCTGAAGCTGCGATCCAGCCGCTCCTTGAGCTGGCCTTCGACCGCAATGCCGCGGTGGCGGCCGATGTACCACTCGGGGAAAAGCGCCAGCTCCCGCTCGAGCAACGCCCTGTCATACGGCGGCAGTACGCCCGGCTTGGACGCCAGTTGCCAACGGATCAGCGCGTCGATCGCCTGGTCGTAGAGCGGGCGGCTCGCGTCGGGCTTGGCCGGGTCGATCACGTCGAGCATCGTCTGGTGGCCAAGATCGTCGAGCAGCAGAAAGCCGTTGGGCCGGTCCCACTCGAGCACCCGCGGCGCCGTGACGCCGGCTTCGGCCATCAGGCGCGCGATGTGCACGAACGGTTCGCTGTTTTCCTTGTCGGGCGGCGCATCCATCACGATGCGGGTGCCGGCGGCCTCCGCAGTGTCGACGCGGAAGTAGCGCCGAAAGCTCGCATCGGCCGACGCGAGGCGAACGGTGCCGGGCAGCAGGCGGTGCGCGGCGGCAATGCCGGCCAGCCAGCCTTCGAACACCGCGGCGCGCTGCGGATCGGTCCAGAGAATGGGGTTGGCAGGGGGTGCGGGCTCGGTGGCCGGGGACGGGGGTGCTGTCATGGATAATCGATTCTACAAATCCGCCTGGCGCGGCAACTCCTGCGGTCCTCCCTGGTCGAACAGAGTTGCCGCCGGCCCCTGCAACCTGCCGGCCTGCCGCGCCGTCCTCCCGACGATTTCTTCGTTCCTGACCGATGCCTACGATCCAAAGCTCCCACGTTTGGCACCTTGTGCACTCGCAGCCCTCCCCGGGGAGACTGCGGTCCTTCTCCGGAACGATGCGGCGGGGCGCTTGATGAGCCGACGTGCTGCTGCCTTGCGGCGTTCCGGTCCGCCGCTGCCGTTGGCGTTGCTGTCGCTGGCGATGCTGCACGCGCACGGCGCCTCCGCACAGCCCGCGGGCGGCCTCGACGGCCCGCTGGTGCTCAAGCGCACGCCGCAACTGACCGAAACACTGCCCCCCGCCGAGCGGGGCCAGCTGCCGAGCCTGATCACAGGCGACCGCCTGTCGGGCCGCCAGGACCTGGAGACCGTGGTCGAAGGCAATGCCACGCTGCGGCGCGGCGAAGTCGCCATCACCGCCGACCGGCTCGAGTACTACCAGCCCGACGACCGCGCCAAGGCGCGCGGCAACGTGCGGGTGAACCAGGCCGGCAACGTGTACGAAGGCCCCGAGCTCGAGCTCAAGCTCGAGACCTTCGAAGGCTTCTTCAACAATGTGCGCTACAGCTTTCTCGCCACCGGCGGGCACGGCGAGGCGCAGCGCATCGATTTCGTCGACAGCAGCGTGTCGGTGGCCCGTAGCGCCACTTACACCACCTGCCGCCGCGAAGACTACCCGGGCTGGATGCCCGCCTGGCTGCTGACCGCGGCCACCATGACCACCGACACCGAGGAAAACGTCGGCGTGGCCACCAATGCGCGGCTGAGCTTCATGGGCATCAGCACGCCGCCGCTGCCGAGCGTGAGCTTTCCGTTGTCGAGCGAACGCAAGAGCGGCCTGCTGCCGCCCACGGTCGGCATCGACAACACCAACGGCATCGAGATTTCGCAGCCGTACTACTGGAACATCGCACCCAACCGGGATGCCACGTTCACGCCCACGCTGATGAGCAAGCGGGGGCTCAACCTGGGCTCGGAATTCCGCTATCTCGAGAAGGGTTACGACGGCAGCATTCGCCTCGACTTCATGGGCAGCGACCGCCTGGTGGGACAGCGCTACAACGAGCTGCGCGCCAGCCAGCTCCAGCAGCTCGCCAACGGAGAAATCCAGGCCAAGGACCTGACCGCAGCGCCCAACAGCAGCAAGCGCTGGGGCATCTGGGGCACCCATCACCAGGAGTTCAATGCCAAGGCGCTGGGACTGGATTCCCTGTCGGCCAACATCAACATCAACCGCGTCAGCGACGACGACTACTGGCGCGACTTCTCGCGCACGCCCACGCTGGCACAGCGCCAGCTGCCGAACGAAGCGGCACTCAACTGGGGCAAGGGCGACTGGAACGGCATTCTGCGCACCACGCGCTACCAGACGCTGCAATACACCGCGTCGCCGATCGTGCCGTCCTATGACCGCATGCCGCAGATCACCGCCAACTACCGAAAGTACGACTGGCACGGCTTCGACGTGGGGCTGAATCTCGACTACACCCGCTTCCGGGTCAACAGCATCCTGAGCGGCCAGCCCGGCTTCGACGTCAACCAGCAGTCGCAGCCCGACGGGGACCGCGCCTTTGCGCAGGCAACCATCAGCCGTCCGTTCATCACGCCGAGCTCCTTCGTCATTCCGAAGCTGCAACTGCACGCGACTTCGTACAGCTACTACCTGCCGCAAGCGGACGTTCCGAAGCTCACCGTCAACGGGATCACGTACGTCAACGGCGTGCCCTACAACCCGAATTCGCTGTACTTCTTCCCGACTTCGAGCAACCGGACGGTGCCGACCTTCAGCCTCGACAGCGGCCTGATCTTCGAGCGCGACGCAAGCTACTTCGGCCGCGCCTTCCGCCAGACGCTGGAACCGCGCGCGTACTACGTCTACACGCCGTACCGCAACCAGAGCATGCTGCCGAACTACGACTCGGCCGCCAACGACTTCAGCTTTGCGACCATCTATACCGAGAACGCGTTCTCTGGCAACGACCGCATCTCCGACACCAACACGCTCACGCTCGGCGTGACCTCCCGCCTGATCGACCCCGATACGGGCGTCGAGGCGGCGCGCTTCGGCATTGCGCAGCGGCTGCGCTTCAGCGACCAGAAGGTCACGCTGCCGGGCGGCGTGCCGGTCACCGACCGCGCGAGCGACCTGCTGGTGGGTGCCCAGATCAACTGGACGCCCAAGTGGAGCCTGGACACCGTCGTTCAGTACAACCCCGACACGCAAAGATCGACGCGCTCGGCCATCAGCGCGCGCTACAACCCCGAGCCGTACCACAACCTCAGCGCCGCCTTCCGTTACCAGGCGCCCAGCACCCCGACCGCCACCGACGGCAACAAGTCGATCGACGTGGGCTGGCAGTGGCCGCTCAACGACCTGTGGGGCGACAAGGGCAAGGACCTCGGCCCGGGCAAGGGCCAGGGCGGCGGCCGCTGGTATGCGGTGGGCCGGCTCAACTACAGCCTGCAGGACAAGAAACTCACGGACGGCGTGCTCGGCTTCGAGTACGACGGCTGCTGCTGGATCGGCCGCGTGGTGCTGCAGCGCGTGACCACCGGGCAGGTGACGGCCAACACCCGCATCATGTTCCAGCTCGAATTCGTCGGATTTTCCAGCATCGGATCGAGTCCCATGCAGGCACTGCGGCAAAACATCCAGCGCTACCAGCCCCTGCGAGAGCCCACCGAGGCGCCGAGCCGCTTCACCAATTACGACTGAGACGATTGAGCAACGCCATGAAACACATCCGTTCCATCCTTACCCTGAGCTGCCTTGCGGCGCTGGCCGCAACGTCGGGCGCGCAGGGCCTGCGTTCCGGCGGCGGCATCACGGACATCATGCGCGCGGGACCGCGCCTTGCGCCTCCGGTGCAGCGCAGTGCGCCTCCCGCTGCGGCGCCCGTGCAGCGCTCGGCCGAGTACATCGTCGCGCTGGTCAATTCCGAGCCCATCACCAACACCGAGGTGCAGACGCGCGTCACTCGCCTCGTCCGCGAAAATCCGGAGGCTGAGCGGGTGCCCCGCGCTGAACTCACGCGCCTCGTGCTCGAGCGCCTGATCTCCGAGCGCGCGCAGCTCCAGTTGGCGAAGGAAAACGGGATCAAGGTGGACGACGTGGCAATCGACCAGGCCGAACAGACGGTGGCACGCCAGAACGAACTGAGCCTCGAAGAACTGCGCCGCCGCGTCGCGGCCGAAGGCATCTCGGCGCGCCAGTTCCGCAACGACCTGCGCGACCAGTTGCTGCTCACGCGCCTGCGCGACCGCGAAGTCGAGTCGAAGATAAAGATCAGCGATGCCGAAGCCGACGAGTACCTGCGCGACCAGCGCAACTCGCCCACGAAGGACGCGGCCCTGCAGAACATCAACCTTGCTCAGCTGCTCGTCGCCGTGCCCGAGAACGCCACCGACGCGCAGGTCGCCACGCTGCAGCAGAAGGCCCAGGGTCTCGCGCAGCGCGCCCGCTCCGGCGAAGACTTCGCCAAGCTGGTGCAGGAAAACTCCGATTCGCCCGATCGCGCCAACGGCGGTGCCATCGGCATGCGCAGTGCCGACCGCTATCCGACGCTGTTCGTCGAAGCGACCCAGTCGACGCCGGTCAACGGTATTGCCGGTCCCATTCGCTCGGGTGCGGGCTTTCACGTGCTGAAGGTGCTGGCCAAGGCCCAGCTGGGTGCCATGGATGCAACCGTTACGCAAACCCAGGTGCGCCACATCCTGCTGCTCAACGATCCCAAGCGCACGACGGCGCAAGCGGTGGCGCAGCTGGCTGAATTCAAGCGCCGCGTGCAAGCGGGCTCGGCCGACTTTGCCGGCCTGGCGCGCGACAACTCGCAGGACGCCAGCGCCAAGGAAGGGGGCGATCTCGGCTGGTCGCGCCCGGGCCAATTCGTGCCCGAGTTCGAAGAAGCCATGGACCGGCTGGCACCGGGCCAGATCAGCGACCCCGTGGTGTCGCGCTTCGGCGTTCACCTGATCCAGGTGGTCGGCCGCCGCGAATCCAAGCTCACGCAGGCCGAGCAGCGCGAAGCCGCACGCGCGGTGCTGCGCGAGCAGCGGGTCGAGGAGGCCTTCACCACCTGGGTGCAGGAAGTGCGCGCGCGCGCCTACGTCGAATACCGCGAGACGCCCCAGTCCTGATGGCACATATCGCCAGGAAGCGGTTCGGGCAGCATTTCCTGTCCGACGGCGGCATCATCGATGCGATCGTGCACGAGATCGCGCCGCAGCCCGGCGATGCCATGGTCGAGATCGGTCCGGGGCTCGCGGCGCTCACGCAGCCGCTGGTCGAACGGCTCGGGCGCCTGACAGTGGTCGAGCTCGACCGCGACCTGGCCAAGCGCCTGCGGGACCATCCGCAGCTCGACGTCATCGAATCCGATGTTCTCAAGGTCGATTTCGCCGAACTGGCGGCCCGGTTCCCGACACCGCTGCGCGTGGTCGGCAACCTGCCCTACAACATCTCCACGCCCATCCTGTTCCATCTGCTGGGTTTCGCGCACCTGATTGCCGACCAGCATTTCATGCTGCAGAAGGAAGTGATCGACCGCATGGTCGCCAGGCCCGCCACTTCCGACTACAGCCGCCTGAGCGTGATGCTGCAGTGGCGCTACGAGATGGAAAACGTGCTGTTCGTGCCGCCGGAGAGTTTCGATCCGCCGCCGCGCGTCGACAGCGCCGTGGTGCGAATGATGCCGCTGGCGCAGCCGCCGGACGTCGATGCCGCCCGGCTCGGCGAGATCGTGCAGGTCGCCTTCAGCCAGCGCCGCAAGATCATGCGCCATACCCTGGGCAGGTGGCTCGAAGAGCATGGCTTTGCGGGCGAATTCGACGCCCAGCGCCGGGCCGAGGAAGTGCCCGTGGCCGAATACGTGGCCTTGGCCCAGGCCGTTCCTCCCGAGCCCAAATAAAAAAGCCCGTCGAGACGGGCTTTTTTATTGCGCCGGGGGCCGGGGCTTTAAGCCGCTGCCAGCCAGTAGCCCGCATTGAAGGGGCTGCTCATGCGCAATGCGAGCGGGGAAACGTCGACCAGTTTATCGGTCGGCATTTTTTCGCCTTCCGGCTCCGTGCCAGTTGCCGCGGCAGCTGTGCCGCCATTGATTTCGATGCCATCGAGTGCTGCGCCGTTCGGCTGAGCCTCGTTCGCCCGTTCTGCTTGGCTGGTGTGTGCAGAACGGGCTACAGAAAAGAATAGAAGCACCGGAACGGGACTTTCCGGTCTCCCCAGTAGTCGGAGGCGTCGCGGAAGATGTCGAGCAGCTGCTCGCGCGCTTCCTTGTCGAACTTGGCGTTGGCCGGAATCTGTTCGAGCACGATCACGAAGCCGGGCTGCGGGCCCGATTTATGCAACGGGTCGGTCATGCAGTCGTACAGCGCGTCGAAATTCTTGCCGAAGTGCGCCGGAAAGGTGAACTGCTGCGCGATGAGGTCGAGAACGTCCTGCTTGGTCTGGGCATTGCCCAGGTTGGCGTACAGGAAGTGCTGGCCCGCTGCATTGGCGGCTTCCTGCAGGTCGTTCACGCGGAACGCACGAATCGATTGCACGATGTTCGGGCGTACGGCACGAAGGGATAAGGTCATCTCCGCTGGTCTTTCCATAGTCATCATCATTTCTTCGGGGCGCTTCGGGGCGCCGCTCAAGTCGTTGTCATCGCTCATGGTGCAATCCGTCTGAAACTCGCGTAGTGGTCTGCCGTGTACCAGCAGGCCTCGGGTGTGGTGCGCTGTTCACCGCCGCAGACAATGCGCCGTGCACCGCGATCACGCGAGCCGGGTGTTGCCACCGTGTACTCGCGGTAGTGATCGCGCCGCGCGGGCGGCAAAAGACGCTCGCGATTGCCAAATACAGTGCCGTCCTTTTCGTATCGGAAGGGGCCGCCACTCAGGATGGCTTCGTAGGTTCGCTGGCCCTGAACCGGCAATTCGGACAGTGCAATCGATTCCTGAGCAGGCTTTCCGGTGCCGAACCACTCGCGGCGGGCCTCGGCCCCCGTCGCCAACGCCGCCAGCACAAAGCCGGTGAGCGCAAACTTAGTGACAGAGGACGTGATCGAGGCGTAAGCCGCCATGGGGCACCACAAGAAAAGAGCGGGCGGTTCCGAATTGGCAGGCAAACCTTGGGGTTAACCCGCAAATTCAAGCCCGCGAGTGTGCACCACGCTGGCGAAAATAGCAAGCGACTGCCCAAAGTTTGAGCAGTGCGAAGGGACGGAGAGTGGCTGTTTAAGTGGGCAGCCACTCTCGTCAGGTGGCTTATCGCTCCGCGTTTGCGTCAGCGACTGTCAAGGCTGTCATGTTCACGATGCGCCGAACAGTTGCGCTGGCCGTGAGAATATGCACAGGTTTGGCGGCACCGAGCAGCACCGGGCCGATGGCGATATTTCCGCCTGCCGCGGTCTTGAGCAGGTTGTAAGAAATATTGGCTGCATCGATGTTTGGGAAAACCAACAGATTGGCGTCGCCCGCGAGTGCGCTGTGCGGCATGACGACCGCGCGCTGCTTGCTGTCGAGCGCCACGTCGCCATGCATCTCGCCGTCCACTTCAAGCCAGGGCGCCTGCACGCGCAGCAGGTCGAGCGTCTTGCGCATCTTGACCGCGCTGGGCTCGTTGCTGGTGCCAAAGTTGGAATGCGACAACAGCGCGGCCTTGGGCTTGAGGCCGAAGCGCATCATTTCCTCGGCCGCCATGGTCGTGATTTCGGCCAGTTCCTCGGGCGAGGGGTCGTAGTTGACGTGGGTGTCTACCAGGAACACCTGACGGTCGGGCAGCAGCAGGCCATTCATGCAGGCGTACACCGGCACGTCCTGCGGAGTGCTTTCGCAGCCGCCTGGACGCTTGCCGATCACCTGGTCGATGTAGTGCAGGTGGATCAGCGTGGTCCCCCAGGTGCCGCAGATCATGCCGTCGACTTCGTCCTTGTGCAGCAACATGGCGCCGATCAGCGTCAGGCGGCGGCGCATCTCGATCTTGGCGGTTTGCACCGTCTGGCCCTTGCGCTCGGTCATGCGGTGGTAGGTCTGCCAGAAGTCGCGGTAGCGGTGGTCCTGCTCGACGTTGACGATGTCGTAGTCGAGCTCTTCCTTCAGGCGCAGCCCGAACTTCTCGATGCGCTGCGCAATGATGGCCGGACGGCCGATCAGTGTGGGGCGGGCAATGCCTTCGTCCACGACGATCTGCGCGGCGCGCAGGACGCGCTCTTCCTCGCCCTCGCAATACGCCACGCGCTTCTTCTGCGCCCGCTTGGCGGCGTCGAAGATGGGCTTCATGGTGGTGCCCGACGCATAGACGAAGCTCTGCAGGCGGTCGCGGTAGGCGTCCATGTCCTTGATAGGACGCGTGGCTACGCCGCTTTCCGCCGCAGCCTTGGCCACTGCCGGAGCGATCTTCATCATCAAGCGCGGATCAAACGGCTTCGGAATGAGGTATTCCGGGCCGAAAGACAGCTTTTCGCCGACATAGGCGGCAGCCACGCGCTCGCTCTGCTCGGCCTGGGCCAGGTCGGCAATGGCGTGCACCGCCGCAATTTCCATCTCGTCGGTGATGGTGGTGGCGCCCGAGTCGAGCGCGCCGCGGAAGATGTACGGGAAGCACAGGACGTTGTTGACCTGGTTCGGGTAGTCCGTGCGGCCCGTGGCCATGATCACGTCCGGGCGCACCGCGTGGGCGTCTTCGGGCGAGATTTCGGGGTTCGGGTTGGCCAGTGCAAAGATCACCGGGCGGGGCGCCATTTTGGCCACCATGGCCGGCTTGAGCACGCCGCCGGCCGACAGGCCCAGGAACACGTCGGCGCCTTCGACCACCTCGGCCAGCGTGCGTGCGGTGGTTTTCTGCATGTACTGGCGCTTGTCGTCGTCCATGAGCTCTTCGCGGCCCTCATAGACCACGCCGGCCAGGTCGGTCACGAACACGTTCTCGCGCTTCAGGCCCACCTTGAGCAGCAGGTTCAGGCAGGCCAGCGCCGCGGCGCCCGCACCGGAGGTGACCAGCTTGACCTGGGTGATGTCCTTGCCCGCCACTTTCAGGCCGTTGAGCATGGCCGCCGCCACCGTAATGGCCGTGCCGTGCTGGTCGTCGTGGAACACCGGAATCTTCATGCGCTTGCGCAGTTCGCGCTCGACGTAGAAGCAGTCGGGGGCCTTGATGTCTTCCAGGTTGATCGCGCCGAAGGTCGGCTCCAGCGCGGCGATCACCTCGACCAGCTTGGCCGGGTCCTTCTCGTCGATCTCGATGTCGAACACGTCGACGCCGGCGAACTTCTTGAAAAGCACGCCCTTGCCTTCCATCACCGGCTTGGCCGCCAGCGGGCCGATGTCGCCCAGGCCCAGCACAGCGGTGCCGTTGGTGATCACCGCCACCAGGTTGCCGCGGGCCGTGTACTTGAAGGCGTTGGCCGGGTCCTTGACGATTTCCTCGCAGGGCGCGGCCACGCCGGGCGAATAGGCCAGCGACAGGTCGCGCTGGTTCACCATCTGCTTGGTCGCGGCGATGGCAATCTTGCCCGGCACCGGAAGCTCGTGGTACTCGAGGGCTGCGCGACGCAACTCGGCGCGCTTGTCTTCGGGCGTAGGGGTCGATGAGTTCGTCGAATCGGACATGTGCCGTTGCTCCTGGTGGCGCTTCTTCTGGGGGCGCCGATTGTAGACCTCGGCCCATCGAGCCATATGCCACATGGCAAGCAACGAGGCATGCCGAAAGCAACACGGCCTGTCAAGGCGATGTGGCAATATGCGCAGTCTGTAAAAAAATTCGACGAGGAGCGGCCATGGCCCTGATGGATTTCATCAAGAAACAGTTCATCGACATCATCCAGTGGACCGAGACTGGCGATGGCACGCTGGCCTGGCGTTTCCCCATGGCCGAGATGGAAATCCAGAACGGCGCCTCCCTCACCGTTCGCGAGTCGCAGGTGGCCGTGTTCGTCAACGAAGGCCAGGTGGCCGACGTGTTCGGCCCCGGCATGTACAAGCTGACGACGCAGACGCTGCCCGTGCTCACGTACCTCAAGAACTGGGACAAGCTCTTCGAATCTCCCTTCAAGAGCGACGTGTACTTCTTCAGCACGCGCCAGCAGGTCGACCAGAAGTGGGGCACGCCGCAGCCCATCACCATCCGCGACAAGGACTTCGGTGCCGTGCGCCTGCGCGCCTTCGGCAACTACTCGTTCCGGATCGGCGACGCCAAGCTTTTTCACACCGAGATTTCCGGCACGCGCGACATCTACAGCGTGGCCGACCTCGACGGCCAGCTGCGTGGCCTGGTGCTGCAGAACATCAGCAACGCCATCGCTTCCAGCGGCGTGCCCTTTCTCGACCTTGCGGCCAACCAGATCCAGTTTGCGCAGGCGCTGGCCGCGCAGTTGGTGCCCGAGTTCGAAAAGATCGGGATCAAGCTCGAGAACATCACGGTCCAGAACGTCTCGCTCCCCGAAGAGCTGCAGAAGATCCTCGACCAGAAGATCGGCATGGGCATGGTCGGCAACGACATGGGCAAGTTCATGCAGTACCAGACCGCGCAAGCCATTCCCAAGTTTGCCGAAGGCGCGGCCAACGGCGGCGGCATTGCGGGCGATGCCATGGGTCTTGGCGCCGGCGTGGCGCTCGGACAGGTGCTGGCGCAAAACCTCGCGCAGGGCCTGAGCCCCAACGCAGCGGCGCAGGCCGCGGCGACGCAGCAGCAGCCGGCCGTGGCCGTGGTGAGCCCGAACGATGTCATGACCACGCTCGAGAAACTCGGCGAGCTCAAGACCAAGGGCATCCTCACGCAGGAAGAGTTCGACGCCAAGAAGGCGGAGCTGCTCAAGAAGCTGGTCTAAGCACCGGCAATGGCTGAGCAACCAGGCGCCCAGCGCGCCTACCGTGCGCCCTGCCCTGGCTGCGGCGCACCGGTCGAATTCCGTTCCGCGCAATCGACGCATGCGGTGTGCCCGTATTGCCAGAGCACCGTCGTGCGCCAGGGCGACACGCTCGCGCGCATCGGCAAGATGGCCGAGCTGTTCGACGACTTCAGCCCGCTGCAGCTGCTTGCCGCGGGCCGCATCCAGGACCAGCCGTTCACCATCGTCGGGCGGCTGCAATACAGCCATCCGGGCGGGCGCTGGACCGAATGGGTCGCCGCACTCGAAGACGGCCGCGCCGGCATCCTGAGCGAGGACAACGGCGCCTATGTCTTTGCGCTGCCGTTCGAACTGCAGCGCGCCGCGCCGCCGCCGACCGACCTGCGCGTGGGCGCCACCAGCGCGTTCAACGGCCAGAGCTACACCGTTTCGTCGAACGAACAGGTGGCGCTGCTTTCCGCGCAGGGCGAGCTGTCGCATCTGCCGGAACTGGGCCGCTCGTTCCCCATGGTCGAGCTGCGCAGCGGCAACGGGCTGGTGCTCAGCCTCGACTACAGCACGCAGCCTCCCGGCGCGTACCTGGGCCGCTCGGTGCAGCTTGAAGATCTGCAGCTCACCGGCCTGCGCGACGAATCCGCCAAGGAAGAAAAAGGCCGCGCCTTCAACTGCCCCAATTGCGGCGCGCCCATTACCGTCAACCTGGCCGACAGCAAGAGCATCACCTGCGGCTCTTGCAACAGCATCATCGACCTGTCGCAAGGCATCGGCGGCGAGCTGAAGCACGCGGAGCAGAACGAACCCGTTCGCCCGCTCATCGCCATCGGCAGCGTGGGCCAGCTGCAGGGCGCGCAGTGGCAGGTGGTTGGCTTCCAGCATCGCATGGGCACCGAGCCCGGCGACGACGAGCACTTCGGCTGGAGCGAATACCTGCTGTACAACAAGAAGCGCGGCTTCAGCTTCCTGGTCGACGCCGAAGACGGCTGGAGCATGGTCAAGCCGACCACCGGCGCGCCCGTCATGGCCGAGAACGGCAGCAGCGCCAGCTATCTTGGCAAGCGCTACAAGCAGCAATATGCCTACAACGCCGAGACGACCTATGTGGCGGGCGAGTTCTACTGGCAGGTCGAGCGCGGACAGAAAACCTTCAACCGCGACTTCGCCAGCGGCAATTCGCTGCTGTCGATGGAGCGCTCGGCCAACGAGCTGACCTGGTCTTCGGGCAGCAAGCTCGATAGCGGCGCGGTATCCGCCGCGTTCAAGCTCGACGACAAGAAGGACATGTTCGTGCGCGGCGACGCGCTGCCCGTCAGTGCCGCATCGGGCATGGGCTGCGGCACGATCATCCTCATCGTGATCATCGTCATCGTTGTGCTCATCGTCCTGAGCACCTGTTCGTCGCGCTGCGACCCGCGCGTGCAAAACTGTTCGAGCTCGCGCAGCACGGGCGGCTCGTACGGCGGCTACTCGAGCGGCGGCGGCCACAAATGACGGAGGAGTTTCGCGCGATGTCTTCTCTCACTACTGCTACTACGACTGGAGGTCCCCATGGGATTTGAATGGCTGAAACCGGGCGTGGTCCTCGGATCGCTCGTGTATGCGCTGCTTGGCGTGCTGATCTTCTGGCTCTGCTTCCTGATCATCGACAAGCTCACCCCCTACGACCTGTGGGGCGAGATCGTCGAGAAGCAGAACGTCGCGCTGGGGCTGGTGGTCGCGGCCATGAGCCTGGGCATCTGCGTCATCGTGGCGGCGGCCATCCATTAGCGCCTGCTTGGCTTCCGTGGACGCTCCTGCCAGTCCGGCGCGGCCGGCCAAGGGGCCGCAGCCTGTTGAAATCGCGCTGCTCGCCAGCGTGTTCGTGGTGGCCGCCTGCGGCCTGGTCTATGAACTGACCGCGGCTGCGCTGAGCTCCTACCTGCTCGGCGACTCGGTGCTGCAGTTCAGCACCATCATCGGCACCTACCTCTTTGCCATGGGCGTCGGCTCGTGGCTCTCGCGCTATTTCGAGCGCCAGCTGCCCGCGCATTTCCTTCGCATCGAGCTGCTCGTTGCGCTCATCGGCGGCGCGCTGCCGGCCATTCTGTTCCTGGCGAATGCGTACGCGCCCGGCGCGTTCCGCCTGCTGCTCTACGGCTTGGTGATGGTGGTGGGCACGCTGGTGGGGCTCGAGATACCGCTCGTGATGCGCATCCTCAAGCGCAACATCCAGCTCAAGAACCTCGTCTCGCAGGTACTCACCTTCGACTACCTCGGGGCGCTGGCGGTATCCGTCGCTTTTCCGCTCATCCTGGTGCCGCAGCTCGGCATGATCCGCACGGGGCTACTGTTCGGCTTCATGAATGCGGCCGTGGCCGTGTGGGCGCTGTGGCTGTTTCGCCATGAACTGCGCCGCATGGGTGCCCACGCGGTGGCCTGCTTTCTTGCGCTCGCGGCGCTGCTCGGCGCCTTTGTGTGGGCCGACCACATCACCACCCTGGCTGAAGACAAGTTCTATCAAGACCGCATCGTGTTCAGCGCCACTTCGCCTTACCAGCGCATCGTGGTCACGCGCGGGCAGCTTGGCCACCGCCTTTTCCTGAACGGCAACCTGCAGTTCGCAGAGCGCGACGAATACCGTTACCACGAGGCGCTCGTTCATCCCGCGATGGCCGCGCACGGCGCACCGAAGAAGGTAGCGGTGCTCGGCGGCGGCGACGGCATGGCGGTGCGCGAGATTCTCAAGTATCCCTCGGTCGAGTCGGTCACGCTGGTGGAGCTCGATCCGAATATGACGGAACTCTTCACCAGGCATGAAACGCTCGCGGCGCTCAACGGCCATGCGCTGTCTTCGCCGAAGGTGAAGGTCGTCAACACCGATGCCTTCCAGTGGCTGCAGCAGCCGGGAGACATGTTCGACGTCATCGTGGTGGACTTCCCCGATCCAACCAACTTCGCCATCGGCAAGCTCTACACCAACAGTTTCTATTCGCTGCTCGAAAAGCGTCTTTCCGCGAGCGGCTATGCGGTGATCCAGACCACCTCGCCGCTGGTGGCGCGCAAGAGCTACTGGACTGTGGCAACCACCATCGAATCGGTCGGCCTGAAGGCGACGCCCTACCACGCGCACGTGCCGAGCTTCGGCGAGTGGGGCTACATCATCGCCAGCCGCCGCCCGTACCGCATGCCGGATGCGCTGCCCTCGGGACTGCGTTTCCTGGCGCCTACGACTTTGCCGCTGATGTTCGATTTTCCGCTCGACATGGCGCGTGTGCCGGCCGAGGTCAACCGCCTGTCGAACCAGACTCTCGTCACCACTTACGAACAGGAGTGGGGCAAGGTCATGACACACTAACCCAGGCATGCAGCGGCGCGATTTTCTCGGTGCAGTGGGTGCAGTGGGTGCAGCGGGCGCCTTGGCCCTCGCGGGCTGCGAGGCGCCGCAGCCAACCATCGAAGGCGGCTTCACCGGCATCGACATGGCGCGAGGCCACGCCATGCGCGACGGCGCGCTCAAGAGCCAGGCCCCAGCAACCGTGAAGCGCACGCGCGCGGTCATCGCCGGAGGCGGCGTTGCAGGCCTTGCCGCGGCGCGGGCGTTGCGGCTTTCGGGCATTGAAGACTTCGCCCTGCTCGAACTTGAAGACACGGCCGGCGGCAACTCCCGCGCCGGCATGGTCAACGGCATTGCCTGCCCGCTGGGCGCACATTACCTGCCGGTGCCCGACGACAACGCACGCGAGGTGCAAGACCTGCTGGAAGAACTGGGCCTGCGCCGCCGCGTGGCAGGGCGCTGGGAATACGACGAGCGCAGCCTTTGCCACAGCCCGCAGGAGCGCTTGTTTTTTCGCGGCGAATGGCAAGACGGCCTCCTGCCCGTGCACGACGTCGGTGAGAGCACCCATGCGCAGTACCGCAAGTTCGCGCAAAGGATCGATGCGCTGCAGCACGCGGCGCATTTCGCCATTCCCACCCTCAAGGTGGCGGCAACCCCCGAGCTGCTCGCGCTCGACGCCCTTCCGTTCGAGCGTTGGCTCGACAGCGAAGGCTTCAGCGATCCGCAACTGCGCTGGTATCTCGACTACTGCTGCCGCGACGACTATGGCGCCGGCATCGCCCATGTTTCGGCCTGGGCCGGCATCCATTACTTTGCCAGCCGGCACGGGTTTCATGCGCCGGGTTCATCGGGCACCGGTGGCGATTCGAACCCCGAACGCGACGGCGTTCTCACCTGGCCCGAGGGCAACGGCTGGCTCACGAAGCGGCTCGCCGAGCCCCTTGGCGACCGGCTGCGTACGGGCCAGGTCGTCACGCGCATCGCCGATCTGCGCGGCGGCGTCGAGGTGGACGCATGGGACGCCAAAACAAAATCGCTGGTGCGCTGGCAGGCCGAGCGTTGCATCGTCGCCCTGCCGGTGTTCATCGCCGCGCGCATCGTCGAGAACGCGCCGGAGGTGCTGCGGAATGCCGCCGCGCACACGCGCTATGCGCCCTGGCTGCTCGCCAACGTGCACCTGAGCGGCCCGCTTGCCGACCGTCCCGGCGCAGCGCCGAGCTGGGACAACGTCGTGTACGGCACACGCGGCCTGGGGTACGTCGATGCGCGCCACCAGACGCTCGATCCCACGCCGCGCAGCACCGTCATCAGCTGGTACCGGCCGCTTGGCCCGAGCAGCTACGACACGGCCGACGGCCGCCGCCTGTTGCAGGACCGCCCCTGGACCGGATGGCGGGACGATCTGCTCGCCGAGCTCTCGGTGCCGCACCCGGACCTGCCGACGCTGGCCACGCGCGTCGAGATCACCCGCTACGGCCACGCCATGGCCATTCCAACGCCGGGCCTGTTGGCACGCACGGGTACGGCACACCGCGGCCATGTTGCCGCCGGGCGCCTCTCGTTCGCGCATGCGGACTGGTCGGGCTACTCCATCTTTGAAGAAGCCTTCACGCGTGGGCACGTTGCGGGGATTAGCGCCGCGTGAAAGTCCTGGTGCTCGGCGGCTATGGCAACTTCGGCGCGCGCATCTGCCGAGCATTGGCAAGGGATGCAGATATCGAACTGATGATCGGCGGCCGCGACCTGCAGCGCGCCACCGGTTTCGCGCAGTCGCTGGGCAATGCGGCCCGTGGCGTGCGCATCGACGTCCAGAACGGCGACCTCGTCGAAAACCTGCGCAGCCTCGACGTCGAGCTCGTCATCCACACCGCGGGCCCTTTCCAAAACCAGGACTATCGCGTGCCGCACGCCGTGGCGGCAGCCAGCGCGCACTACATCGACTTGGCCGACGGGCGGCGCTTCGTCTGCGACTTTCCCGCCGCGCTCGATGCCGCCTTTCGCAACGCGGGCCGCACCGCCGTTGCCGGCGCCAGCACCGTGCCGGCACTGTCGTCGGCGGTGGTGGACCATCTCACTGCAGGATGGCGCAGCATCCGGAGCATCGACACCTGCATTGCTCCGGCTCAGGGTGCACCGCGCGGCGAAGCAACGCTTGCGGGCGTGCTGGCCTATTGCGGCGAGCCGATCCAGGTCTGGCGCGACGGCGCGTGGACCGAAGAACCAGGATGGGTCAAACCCACGATAGTGCAGTTCGCGCGCATGCAGCCGCGCCGCGGTGCCCTCTGCGACATCCCCGATCTCGAGCTTTTTCGGGCGCGCTATGCCGGCGTGCAGTCCGTCATGTTTCGAGCGGCCCTCGAGGTCGGCCTGGCGCAGCATGCGTTCGCGTTCCTGGCATCGATGCGCCGCGTGGGCCTGCTGCCGTCACCGGCAAGACTCGCACCGTTGCTGCATTCCGGGGGCCGCGTGTTCGATCGCTTCGGTACGGCGTTGGGCGGCATGGTGGTGCGTGTCGAAGGACTGGACAGCAAAGGCGCCGTCGCGCGCCGCGCCTGGCACATTGCCGCCGACGACAACCACGGCCCCGAGATCCCCTGCATGGCCGCCATCTTGCTGGCACGGCGCCTGGCGCGCGGAGACGCGCTGCCCGTCGGCGCGCATGCCTGTAGCGGCTTGCTGGCCTTGAGCGAGTTTGAAACCGAGTTCGCGCGCTGGGGCATGGTGACAGATGTGATTGACGAAAAAGCGACGGACCATGGCGCATCAACGCTTTGAATTCGAAATGCCGGCGCCGTCCGACGTGGTCTTCGATGCTTTCCACTATCACGTCTGGCGCGCACGCTGGGATTCGTTGGTGAGTGATGCCCGTGTTGTGGGCGGCGCGCCGTGCCCGTTCGTCGGTGCCGAAACCGAAAACACGGGCGGTGGTTGGTTGCGAGGGCTTTCGATGCGCACGCGCTTCGTCGCGTTCGACCGGCCGCACGTGGCGGCGGCTTCGATGGTCGGACGCTCCTTCCCTTTCAGCCGCTGGGCCGCTTCGATGCGGCACCGAGACACGCACCCAGACCACTCGGTGCTGATCTATGCCTACACCATCGAGGCCGGGCCGCCAGCGTTGCGCTGGCTGATGGAACCGGTGGTGGCCCGGATCTTCGCGCGGCAGACGCGGCGGCGTTTCAGGCGCTTGCGCGATTTCCTGGCCGAGCACGCAGCAGAGGTCGTCGAGTGGCAAGGGGCGCAGCACGGGAACGGCGCGGCATGACAACTGCGCGCGAAGATGTTCGCCTGCTGCGCTTCAGCCTTGTCGCGGTGTGGCTGTTCACGGCGGTCGCCAGCATCGTGGAACTCGACGGCCAGAGTTCGCGGGTGCTCGCGGAGGCCGGCGTTGGTTCGCCGCTCTGGTTGGTCCGGTGCCTGATCATCGGCGGCGCGGCGGCAGACCTCCTCACCGGCCTCGGCCTGTGGTGGCGGCCGGGGCGCGCCAGCTATCTCGCGGCCTTGGTTCTGCTGCTTGTCATGACGACGGCAGCAACGCTTCTCCAGCCCAACCTGTGGCTGCACCCGCTGGGCCCGCTGCTGAAGAACCTGCCCATCGCCGCGCTGCTCTGGCACCTGTACCGACGCATCACGCCGTGAACACTTATCTCGTCATCAAGTGGCTGCACATCGTCTCGAGCGTGCTGCTGGTCGGCACCGGGCTGGGCTCGGCCTTCTACATGTTCTTTGCCAACCGCAGCGGCAGCGTCGCCGCGCAAGCCGTGGTGAGCCGCCTGGTGGTGCGGGCCGATTGGTGGTTCACCACGCCGACCGCCATCGTGCAGCCGCTGACGGGCTTCGTGCTGGCCCACATGGCGGGATGGTCGCTTTCCACCCCGTGGCTCGCACTGTCGGTAGCGCTCTACGTGCTCGCCGGCGTTTGCTGGCTGCCCGTGGTGTGGCTGCAGATCCGCATGGCCGCAATGGCCGCGCAGGCGCATCGCGACGCAATGCCGCTGCCCGCACTTTTTGCGCGCTATCAACGCTACTGGGAGCTGCTGGGATATCCGGCATTCATCGCCATGGTGGTCGTGTTCTATCTGATGGTGAACAAGCCCTCGCTCCACTTCTGAGCGTTGCATGTCATGGCCGCGTCACGCGCAATCGGCATGGTCTCGCGTTGCGACCGAAACCTTTCTTCTTGCTCTCATGACGCGTCTCGCCACCCTCTCTTTCATTGCCTTTGCCGCCGCTCTCGCCTGCGGCCATGCCGCTGCACAGACCGCTTTTCCAGCCACGCTCGCCGGCCATGCCGTGCTGCCCGCGCAAAGCTTCGTTATGGCGCCCAAGGAAGCGCCGGCCGATCTGCAGGCGAGCGGCAAGTTCACCTCGGGCAAGCGGGTGGAGGCGCTGGGCACTGTGGAAGGCCTCTCGGGCGGGCGCGGCACGGGCGTTTCGGTGCCGTTCAAGGGCCAGCCGCTGCAGGGCCATTCGGGAATCAAGAAGATGGACGACGGCTCGTTCTGGATCCTCACGGACAACGGTGCCGGCGCCAAGGCCAACTCGCCCGACTTCATGCTCTACCTGAACCACTACAAGGCGGACTTCAAGAGCGGCAAGCTCAACCGCATGAACACCGTCTTCCTGCACGACCCTGACAAGAAGGTGCCCTTCCGCGTCGTTCATGAAGGCACGAAGCAGCGCTACCTCACGGGTTCCGACTTCGACCCCGAGAGCCTGCAGTTTGCCGGCGGCGCGATGTGGATCGGCGACGAATTCGGTCCCTTCCTGATCAAGGCCGACATGAAGGGCAAGGTGCTCGCGGTGTTCGACACGCTGGTCGACGGCAAGGCCGTGCGTTCGCCGGACCATCCCTCGGTCACCGCGCCGGGTGCACCGGGTGGCGCGGTCGATTTTCAGCTCAAGCGCTCCAAGGGCTTCGAAGGCATGGCGGCGTCCAAGGATGGCAGCAAGCTCTATGCGCTGCTCGAAGGCCCGGTGTGGAACGCCGAGGCGAAGGACTACGAGAAGCAGGACGGCAAGGAAGCGCTGCGCGTGCTGGAGTTCGACGTCGCTTCTGAAAAGTGGACCGGCCGCCATTGGAAATACGTGCTCGAAGCCAACGGCCATGCCATCGGCGACTTCAACATGATCGATGGCACCACGGGCCTCATCATCGAGCGCGACAACGGTGAAGGCACGAGCGACAAAGCCTGCCCCGAGGGCCAGAAGCGCACCGACTGCTTCCACGACATCGCCAAATTCAAGCGCGTCTACAAGGTCGAGCTGAACGATGCCAACGTGGGCGGCGCGGTGCGCAAGATCGGCTACATCGATCTGCTGAACATCGCCGACCCGGCCAAGCTCGCTCGCAAGCCGCTGAACGACGGTGTGCTCAAGTTTCCATTCTTCACCATCGAGAACGTCGATGTGGTCGACGCCACGCACATCGTGGTGGGCAACGACAACAACCTGCCGTTCTCCAGCAGCCGCGAGCCGAACAAGGCGGACGACAACGAACTGGTGCTGCTCGAAGCGGGGGCGTTGCTGCAGGCCAAGTAGCTGGGGTCTGCCGGGGTCTCGATAATCGGGCGCATGTCGCCCGAACTGCTTCCTGCCATTGCCGCTTTTGCACGCGTTGCGCATCACGCCAGCTTCACGCGGGCGGCGGAAGAACTGGGCGTCTCGCCTTCGGCCCTCTCGCAGACCTTGCGCACGCTCGAGCGGCGGCTGGGGGTGCGCCTGCTCGACCGCACCACGCGCCGCGTGGGCGTGACCGAGCTGGGCCAGCAGCTGCTGAAGGGCGCGCAGCCGGCGCTTGCCGCGCTCGCGCAAACGGTCGAGGGCATCAACGAGGCGCGCGACAAGCCGGCCGGGCTGCTGCGGCTGAACGTTGCGCGCGCGTCGGCCGAGCTCCTGCTGTATCCGCACTTGGGGGACTTTGCCGAAGCGTTTCCCGACATCACGCTCGAACTGGTTTGCGACAACCGCATGGTCGACCTGATCGAAGGCGGTTTCGATGCGGGCATCCGGCTTGGCGAAAGCCTGGCGCAAGACGTGGTGGCGTTGCCGATGGGCGGGCCGCAACGCATGGTGACTGTTGCGTCGCCGCGCTACCTTGCGAAACGCCAGTTGCCGAAAACGCCCGAAGACCTGCGCGAGCACCAGTGCATGAACTACCGCCTGACCACGGGCGGCCTTTATCGGTGGGAGTACGCGCAGGACGGCCGCGTGCTCGACATTGAAGTGTCCGGGCCGCTGATCAGCAACGACGGCGACGTGCTGCTGGCCGCCGCGCGCGACGGCGCGGGCATTGCCGTGGCTTTCGAAGGCTCGGTGCGCGGCGATCTCGACAGCGGCCGGCTGGTTCCGCTGCTCGAACCCTGGTGGCCGACCTTTCCGGGCTTCTACCTCTATCACCCGAGCTCTGCGCAGATACCGCGCAAGCTGCGGGTCTTCATCGACTTCCTGCAGGCGCGGCATGCACCGCCGCCGGTGTCTCAGCGGGCGGTCAAGCTCGCATCAGTGCCTCGATCTCGTCCGCCTTCACCGGCACGCCGCGCGAAATAAGCTCGCATCCGGTGGCCGTGACGATGGCGTCGTCTTCGATGCGGATGCCGATGTTGTGGAACTGCTCGGGCACCCCCTCGGCGGGCCGCACGTAGATGCCGGGTTCCAGCGTCAGCACCATGCCCGGATGCAGGATGCGGCTTGGCCGGTTCTTGATGACCTCATTGGACAGCGGATCTTTTCGTTCGCTCACCTCGCCCACCTGCGTGGGCTCGACATAGCTGCCGCAGTCGTGCACGTCCATGCCCAGCCAGTGGCCGGTGCGGTGCATGTAGAACTGGAAGTAGGCGCGGTTGTCGATCACGTCTTCCACGCTGCCAACCTTGTTCGCGTCAAGCAGGCCCAGGTCGAGCATGCCTTGCGCAAGCACCTTCACGGCCGCATCGTGCGGGTCGTTGAAGCGGTTGCCGGCCTTGGTGGCCGCGGCCGACGCGTCCTGGCTGGCAAGCACCAGGTCGTACAGCGCGCGCTGCGGGCCGCTGAACTTGCCGTTGGCCGGAAAGGTGCGCGTGATGTCGCTGGCGTAGCCGTCGAGTTCGCAGCCTGCGTCGATGAGCACCAGCTCGCCGCTTCGCACCGGGGCCGCGTCGGCGCGGTAGTGCAGCACGCAGGCATTGGCACCCGCCGCCACGATCGAGCCGTAGGCCGGGTACTGCGAGCCGCCCAGGCGGAACTCATGCAGCAGTTCGGCGTCGAGGTGGTATTCGCGCACGTCCTTGCCCTCGCGCAGCATGCGCGCCGAAAGCTGCATCGCGCGGATGTGCGCCCTGGCGCTGATCTGCGCGGCACGCCGCATGATGTTTTGCTCGTGCGCGTCCTTGATCAGCCGCATTTCGTCGAGGGGGCCGCACAGGTCGTGCTGCTCCTGAGGGCACAGCGCACCATAGCGCACGCGCGCACGCACCGATTGCAGCCAGCCGTCGACGCGGGTCTCCAGCCCCTTGTGGGTGGCGAACGGAAACCACACGGTCGACCTGTTCTCGAGCAGCTTTGGCAGCTTGGCGTCGAGGTCGTTGACCGAAAAAGCCTCCGTCACGCCAAGCGCCTCGGGGGCCGCGTCGGGGCCCAGGCGGTAGCCGTCCCAGATCTCGCGCTCCAGGTCCTTGGGGGCGCAGAACAGCGTGCTTCGGCCGTCGCCCGCCAGCACCAGCCAGGCGTTCGGTTCGGTAAAGCCTGTCAGGTAATAGAAGTAGCTGTCGTGCCGAAACAGAAAGTCGCTGTCGCGGTTGCGCTGCTGCTCGGGCGCGGTCGGCACGATGGCGATGCCGTCCTTGCCCAGTTGCGAGGCGAGGCGCGCGCGGCGCTCGGCGTAGATCTTGTGGTCTTCTGAGGTCATCTTGGCGTGTTCAGTTGAAGAAGCCGTTCGGGCGTTCCCACATCGGTCCATGGCCCGGTGTAGAGCTCGGCGCTCACGAGTTCATTGTCCATCGCGGCGCGCAAGATGGGTGCCAGCGGGGCTTTGAGGCCCGCCGGATTGCCGGCGGCAATGCTGCAGTAAGGCGGCGAAAAGAGCGCGGCTCGGTACAGGCCGATGGTTGAGAATGTGTACTTCTCGGCCGCCGAATTGAGCGCCAGGCCTTCGGCCGAAAGACCGAAATCGCCCTTCGGGTTGTGCGCCGGGTTGGGCACCAGCCACAGGTGCGCGAGCTTGCCGCTCGCCGCGAATCGCGCCACCGAAGCTTGCGTAAACGCAAAGTCCGGCGCGAACACGTCGCCCGCCGCCACCCAGAAAACATCGCCCAGCAGCGGCAGCGCGCGCACGATGCCGCCCGCCGTTTCCAGCGCGCCGCCAAAGTCGCGGCCTTCATCGGAATATGAAATTGATAGCGCACGCTGTTCGCCAAGCTGCGGCTTTGCGCCGAAGCGGCCGGAAATCTGCTCACCCAGCCAGTCGGTGTTGACCACCAGTTCGGTGAATCCGCCGGCTGCCAGGGCTTCCATCGGCCATTGCATCAGCGGCTTGCCGCGCACTTCGAGCAGCGGCTTGGGCGTGGTGTCGGTCAGCGGCCGCATGCGCTCGCCGCGCCCGGCCGCGAGGATCATGGCTCGCACTGGGGAAGGCGCCGGCTTCAAGCGGCCACCTGGCCGACCTGGCCGCGTACGAGCTCGTTGCGTTGGCTGCGGCCCGGCTGGAACAGCGCCACGAGGCATTCCATCAGCGCATGCGCCTTGGCCGAATGGTCGGCGCCGAAGTTGCACACGTACACGTCGAGCGTGGCGCCGCGCTGCTCGGGCCAGGTGTGGATGCACAGGTGCGATTCGGCCAGCAGCACCGTGGCCGTCACGCCGCCCGGCCCCTGCGGCGTGGCCGGAAATCCGTGCACCAGCTTGCCCACCGGTTGCAGCCCCGCGGCCGTTACGGCCTTCAGGCAAACGGCGCCGAGCGCCTCCTTGTCGGTGAGCCATTGCATCGCGCATTGGCAGTCGTGGAGATCGGCGGTGAGGTGCAGCCCATGCATGGGTGGCAACTCTAGCAGTCCGGCTGTCGCCAAAGAACATCAGTCGGGTGTTCAGGCCGTATTGGAGCGGGTTGGAGCGAGCCCGGTAAAATCGCGGGTTCCCCCCAATCCACATTCCCCGAAAGTCCACCGCCCATGGCAAACCAAGCCCTGATGGCCAACGCGATTCGCGCGCTGGCCATGGATGCCGTCCAACAAGCTAACTCCGGACATCCGGGCGCACCGATGGGCATGGCCGACATGGCCGTCGCACTCTGGGGCGAACACCTGCGCTACAACCCGGCCAACCCGCACTGGTTCGACCGCGACCGCTTCGTGCTCTCGAACGGCCACGCCTCGATGCTGCTGTACGCGGTGCTGCACCTCACGGGTTACGACCTGCCCATCGGCGAGCTCAAGAACTTCCGCCAGCTGCACAGCAAGACCGCCGGCCATCCGGAAGTCGACGTGACCCCCGGCGTGGAAACCACCACCGGCCCCCTGGGCCAGGGCATCACCAACGCCGTGGGCTTCGCATTGGCCGAGAAGCTGCTCGCGGCCGAGTTCAATCGCAAGAACCACGACATCGTCGACCACCACACCTACGCTTTCCTCGGCGACGGTTGCATGATGGAAGGCATCAGCCATGAAGCCTGCGCGCTGGCCGGCGCCTGGCACCTGAACAAGCTGATTGCGCTGTACGACGACAACGGCATCAGCATCGACGGCCAGGTCAAGCCCTGGTTCATCGACAACACCGAGGAGCGCTTCAAGGCCTACGGCTGGAACGTCATCGGCCCGATCGACGGCAACGACGCCAAGGATGTGGCCAAGGCCATCGCCAAGGCCAAGAAGGAAGATTCGAAGCCCACCCTCATCATCTGCAAGACGCAGATCGGCAAGGGCAGCCCGAACCGCGCCAACACCGCCAAGGCCCACGGCGAGCCGCTGGGCGCCGACGAAATCACCCTCACCCGCGCCGCGCTGAACTGGCCCTACCCTGCCTTCGAAGTGCCGCAGGAAGCCTACGCCGACTGGGACCACAAGGCCGAGGGCGCCAAAACCGAAGCCGCCTGGAACGACAAGTTCGCCGCCTACGCCGAAGCCTTCCCAGGCCTGGCTGCCGAGTTCACCCGCCGCATGAAGGGCGAACTGCCCAAGAACTTCCACCAGGTGGCGTTCGACACCGTGGTGGCTGCGCACACCAAGGGCGAAACCGTGGCCAGCCGCAAGGCCAGCCAGCTCGCCCTGGAGGCCTTTACCGCCGCCCTGCCCGAAATGCTCGGCGGCAGCGCCGATCTCACCGGCTCCAACCTCACCAACACCAAGAGCACCGCGGCCCTGCGCTTCGACGCAAAGACCGGTGCCGTGGTCATGGGCCAGCCGCAGCAGCCCGCCCAGGGCGCCGAAGACGAGCCCAAGCCCGACAGCACCGCCGACAAGGCCGAGCCGCCCCACGGCGTGATCGGCCGCCACATCAACTACGGCGTGCGCGAGTTCGGCATGGCGGCCATCATGAACGGCGTGGCGCTGCATGGCGGCTTCATTCCCTACGGCGGCACCTTCCTCACCTTCAGCGACTACAGCCGCAATGCCATCCGCATGGCTGCGCTCATGAAGCGCCGCGTGGTGCACGTGTTCACGCACGACTCCATCGGCCTTGGCGAAGACGGCCCCACGCACCAGTCGATCGAGCACGCCGCGTCGCTGCGCCTGATTCCCAACCTCGACGTCTGGCGTCCGGGCGACACGGCCGAAACCGCCGTGGCCTGGGCCGTGGCGCTGCAGAACCAGTCGCGCCCCACCGCGCTGCTGCTCAGCCGTCAGAACATCGCCTATGCGCCCAAGGGCGACCTCGGCGACATCAGCCGCGGTGCGTATGTGCTGTCCGAGCCCGAGGCCGTCGGCCTCAAGAGCAAGAAGACCGCCGCGGTCATCATTGCAACCGGCTCCGAAGTGCAATTGGCCCTTGCCGCACAGAAACTGCTGGCCGAGAAGAAAATTGCCGTGCGCGTGGTGTCGATGCCCTCGACCACCACCTTCGACCGCCAGGACGTGGCCTACAAGAAGAGCGTGCTGCCCAAGAAGCTGCCGCGCATCGCCGTCGAAATGGGCTGCACCGGCGGCTGGTGGAAATACGGCTGCGCGGCCGTCGTGGGCATCGACAGCTACGGCGAGTCGGCACCCGCACCGGCGCTGTTCAAGCATTTCGGGTTCACCGCCGAGAACGTGGCTGCCACGGTCGAGGCGGCGCTCGATCTCTGAACGCCGGCAGCGACTGCGACGGGGCGGCAAATCACAATGAAGCTCTCGCTCAACGCACGCGACTCGCTGTACTGGCTCAGCGGGTTGCTTGTGCTTTTCGCGATCTTCGTTGCGATGGCCGGCCTCGGGAAGATGCCGCCCTCGCTCGACCGGCTGGCGATCCATGAGATCCAGCCGACGAAAGTGCTTCGAGAGTACGTGCACAACAAGAGAACCGGATATTCCACGGACGTGCGCTACATGCTCGCCGGGCTTGACGATCAAAAGAGAGAGGTCTTCTTCGGCTTTCCCAGCGAACCACAGGTGCTGGAGCGGCTGCACAAGATCACGATGGACACCACGGTACCTGTGCACGTCAAGTTGTGGGTCGAGAAAAGTGACTTCGCCACCGTGATGCAGTTGCAGCAGGGCGATCGGGTGATCTGGTCGCTTGCCGAGGCGACGGCGGACCGTTGGCAGTCCGCCAAAGAGCGCTTCCTTCAATCGGGCTTGGTGCTGCTTGCGAGTGCCGCCCTCTTCCTGTTCACACGCAAAGTGCAGGTGACAGAATAGTTTCAACCCTCTAGGAGAACCCATGGCTATCAAACTCGGTATCAACGGCTTCGGTCGCATCGGCCGCAACGTGCTGCGCGCCGCGGTGCAGAACTTCAAGAACGACATCGAGATCGTCGCCATCAACGATCTGCTCGAGCCCGACTACCTGGCCTACATGCTCCAGTACGACTCGGTGCATGGCCGCTTCAAGGGCGAAGTCACGGTTGAAGGCAACATGCTGATCGTCAACGGCAAGAAGATCCGCCTCACGCAAGAGCGCGATCCGTCGCAGCTGAAGTGGAACGAAGTCGGCGCCGACATCGTGCTCGAGTCGACCGGCCTCTTTCTCACCAAGGAAACCTGCCAGAAGCACCTCGACGCGGGCGCCAAGAAGGTGATCATGTCGGCCCCGTCGAAGGACGACACCCCCATGTTCGTCTACGGCGTGAACGACAAGAAGTACGCCGGCGAAGCCATCGTCAGCAACGCCAGCTGCACCACCAACTGCCTGGCGCCGGTCGCCAAGGTGCTGAACGACAAGTGGGGCATCAAGCGCGGCCTGATGACCACCGTGCACGCCGCCACCGCCACGCAGAAGACCGTTGACGGCCCGAGCAACAAGGACTGGCGCGGCGGCCGCGGCATCCTGGAAAACATCATTCCCTCGAGCACCGGCGCCGCCAAGGCCGTGGGCGTGGTGATCCCCGAGCTCAATAAGAAGCTCACCGGCATGAGCTTCCGCGTGCCGACCTCCGACGTGTCGGTGGTCGACCTCACAGTCGAGCTCGAGAAGGAAGCCACGTACAAGGAAATTTGCGCCGAAATGAAGTCGCAGAGCGAAGGCGCGCTCAAGGGCGTGCTGGGCTACACCGAAGACAAGGTGGTGGCCACCGACTTCCGCGGCGACCCGCGCACCTCGATCTTCGACGCCGAAGCCGGCATTGCGCTCGACGGCACCTTCGTCAAGCTCGTGAGCTGGTACGACAACGAGTGGGGCTACTCGAATAAGTGCCTCGAAATGGTGAAGGTCGTCTCGAAGTAAGGCTTCGACGCTTCAACGAAAAACGCGCCTCCTGGGCGCGTTTTTTTTTAACGCAGCTTCTCGTTCCTGCGAATCTCGCTGCTGAGCTGCGAAGTCATCTGCTTGGCCGCGCGGCGGGCGGCCAGCCCGTAGTCGCCGTTGAACTCGCCGAACTCGGCCGTGCCATTCCCCACCGCGCGCACGCGCGCCACCTCCGCGCCGGCCGCATCGCTCACCACGCAGCTCACCTCGGCGGTGAACGAGGTGGGCGGCCAGGTCACCCATGAAGACGAGCTCGAATCGGTCTTGACCTGGGGCGTGAACACCAGCGACACGCCTGCCGCTTCATTGGTCTTTGCGTCGCGGGCGGTGCGCAGCACGACCACATCGCGGTACACCGCGCGCAGCGCGTCGCGAATCGACTTTTCCAGATCGCGATAGGGGTAGTAGCTCACGCGGTCGCCGCTGCCGCCGGGGCTCGTCACCTGCTGATCGCGTTGGGCGTCGGTCATCACGTAGGCCACCTTCTTGGGGACCAGATGGGCCATCGACCGCGGCGGCGCGGTCTCGGTGATCATGGTGATCGGATGGGAGCAAGCAGCCAGCAAGGCCGCGAGCGCCGCGGCGGTGCACGCGCGTGTGGCCGAAGACAAAAGAATCGAACACAAAGGAAACGACATCATGGTGAGGCGCTCTCCGGCTGGTTCTACGGCGCAATGGCCGCGATGAATTGCGGGTCCGCATACACCTGGCGCAGAAGCGCGCGCACCAGCCTCGGGTAGGCGGCTTGCCCGGCGGGCACGGCGACGATGTTCGCGTAGCTCGAATCGAAGGCGATCTCGCCGCGGTAGGTCTTGCGCAGCCGCTGCGCGTTGGCGCGCGTCACCACCAGTTCCACGTCCATGCGGCCCGTGCCGTTGATCACGCCAAGGTCGAGCTCATTGACCAGTATTCGCGCCGCGATGCGGGTCGGAGCCTTGGGGTCATAGGCCGATATCTCGCCCAGGTCGCGCATCAGCGCGTCCTCCAGGTATTGCGCGAAGGTGCCGCTGGGCGAAAGCAGCTTCGCGCGGCGCAGGCTCAGGGCGTTGATCCTGTCGTTCGGATCGGTGGGCTGCACCTTGGCGACGGCAACCATGCCGGGGCGGGTGGCCTCGAGCCGGTCGAGCGCTTCATAGTCGGCTGCGTAAGGCGGCGCAGCGAGTTGCGCGCAACCGGCCGACAGCAAGGCCGCGGCCATTGCGCCCAGCCCCAAAGTGAAAGCGCGCACGCGCCAGCCGAGCGGTCTGAAGAAGATCGCCATGCCGTGAGTCCCTCCTCGGGATGCCTGATCCCGGCGCGAGGGTAGCAGGCATTGCGCCGCGCGCGAAGGCCCGTGCCGTGGCTGTCAGACCGGTTCGAGCACGTGGATCAGCTTGCTCTCAACGAGTGCTTTGGTCTTCTCGCCATGGGCTTTCATGTGCGGCGCGACGGCATGCGCCTGCAGGTGGGCCAGTGTTTCCCACTTTTCAATTACCACGAAGGTGTCGGGCCCGAAGCTGGCCTTCGACGACGGAACGCCCTGCGCGTCGATAGTGGCGCCGTATTCGATGCAGCCTTCTTCGGCCAGCACGGCCGCGCGGTTGGCGGCAAAGGCTTCGAGCAACTGGGCGCGCTGGCCGGGCTTGGCGGTAATGACGGCGACAACGTGGATCATTGAAACGGACTCCGGTGTTGTGAGTGATTGAATGGCGAGCGTCGAATCTAAAAGATCCGGCGCTTTGGTGTCGGTCCCGCGCGAGACCCGATGCGCCACCCCTATCATCGCCCGCATGTTCTTTCCGCTGCCCCGCACCGCCACCGCGCCGTTCTGCCCTTCCGAGGTCAAAGGCAGCGTGGCGGTCCCGCAGGACCTGCCCTTCGGCAAGAAGCTCCTGCGTTACGCGGGCCCCGGCCTGCTGGTGTCGGTCGGCTACATGGACCCGGGCAACTGGGCGACCGACATCGAGGCCGGCTCGCGCTTCGGCTACGGCCTGCTCTTCGTGGTGCTGCTTGCGAGCCTGGCCGCCATGCTGCTGCAAACGCTGTGCGTGCGGCTCGGCCTCGTGGCGCAGAAGGATCTCGCACGCGCTTGCCGCGAGCACTATTCGCCGCGCGTCAGCCGCTTTCTGTGGCTGGGCGCGGAACTCGCCATCGTGGCCTGCGACCTGGCCGAGGTGCTGGGCAGCGCGCTCGCATTGCATCTGCTGTTCGGCGTGTCGATTCCGGTCGGCATTGCAATCACTGCGTTCGACACGCTGCTCGTGCTGGGGCTGCAAGGCGCGGGCTTCCGGCGCGTCGAGGCGATCGTGCTCGGGCTGGTGGGCACCATCGCGGGTTGTTTCGTGGTGGAGCTTGCGATGTCGCAGCCCAACTGGTTCGGCGTGGCCATGGGCTTTGCGCCGAGCTTCGAGCGGCTGCAGCAGCCCGGCGCGCTGTATCTTGCCATCGGCGTTGTCGGCGCCACGGTGATGCCGCACAACCTATATCTGCACTCATCCATCGTGCAAACCCGGCTGGTGGCCGACAGCGATGCGGCGCGGCGCGAGGCGGTGCGCTTCTGCACCTTCGACGCGGTGATCTCGCTTTCGCTCGCCCTCCTGGTCAACGCTGCCATCATGGTTCTGGCGGCCAGTGCCTTCCACAGCACAGGCCATGTGGAAGTGACGGAGATCGACGATGCCTACCGGCTCATCGAACCGATCGTGGGCAGTGCGGTGGCGGCCACGCTGTTCGGCATTGCACTGCTGGCATCGGGCCAGAGCTCGACCTTCACCGGCACCATCGCGGGCCAGATCATCATGGAAGGCTTTCTCGACCTGAAGATTCCGTGCTGGCAGCGCCGCCTCATCACACGGGCCCTGGCGCTCGGGCCGGCCTTTCTGGGCGTGTGGTGGTTCGGCGACGGCGGCGTGGGCAAGATGCTGGTGCTGAGCCAGGTGGTGCTGAGCTTTCAGTTGCCGTTCGCGATGTGGCCGCTGATCCGCTTCACGAGCAGCCGCGCCATGATGGGCGGCTTTGCCAACGGCACGGTCGTCAAGCTGCTGGCATGGGGACTGTTTGGCGTGATCAGCTCGGCCAACGTATGGCTTGTGGTGTCGACGATTCGCGGCGGGCTCTGAACTGAGGCCTTGGCAAGCCTGGAGGGCGCGCCTCAGCGGTCGGCCGCGTCTTTCCAGAGGTGCACCAATGCTTCAGGGGCTTCGTTCTCGGGCACTTCGAAGCTGACCGAACCCGACTGCGTGGTGGCGCTCTCCACCACCACCTCCACGCGGTAGAAGCGCTGGTCACCGCCCTGCGAGCCGGGTTCTTCGCGCTGCCCTGCGTGCGGTGCGGCACTTTGCAAGGCCTCGCCGATCTGCTGGCGCAGTTCTTCGCTGCAATTGCCCAGTTGGTAGCTGCGCGGCCGCGAAAGGCCCGGCAGGTAGGCAACGCCGCCTTCGCGCGTTACTCGCACGACCGAAGCCTGGTCCAGAGGCGGAAGCTGAATCATGATGGTGTGACCCCCACGGTGTTCCATGCGGCGCCGATGGCCTTGTGCGCCGCGCTGTCGGCGCCGAAGCGCCTGGCTGCATTCTCCACGCTCAGTTGTGCGAAGGCCAGGAAATCGGCGTCCTGGCGCAGCCGCCTGTCGCACACGGTGTCGTACCAGACGCGGCCCGCTGTTTCCCAGGCCGGGCCCTGGATCGCCGTGGCCGCAAGATAGAAGGCGCGGTTCGGAATGCCGGAATTGATGTGCACGCCGCCATTGTCCTGCCGTGTGACGACCAGGTCTTTCATGTGGGCGGGCTGGGGGTCTTTGCCGAGCACCGGATCGTCGTAGGCCGTGCCGGGCTCGGCCATCGAGCGCAACGCGCGTGCCTCTACCTTGGCGGTGAAAAGCCCCGCACCTACGAGCCAGTCGGCCTGCTGCGCCGTCTGCTTGAGCAAGTGCTGCTTCACCAGAACACCGAACACGTCGCAGACCGATTCATTGAGCGCGCCCGACTGCCCCTGGTAGATCAAACCCGACTCGTGATCGATGACGCCGTGCGTCAGCTCGTGGCCGATGATGTCCACCGCGATGGTGAAGCGGTTCATGACCTCGCCGTCGCCGTCACCGAACACCATTTGCTTGCCGTTCCAGAACGCGTTGTCGTAGTCGTTGCCGTAGTGCACGCTGCCCGTGAGCGGCATGCCGGCGTTGTCGATGGAGTCGCGCTCGTAGATGTCGCGGTATAGCCGGTAGGTGGCGCCCAGGTAGTCGTAGGCCTCGTCGGCTGCGATGTCGGGTGTGGGTGCCTGCCCTTCGGCGCGCACCAGCCGGCCCGGCAGGCTCATGGTGTGCTCCGCGTCGTGAACGGCGCGCTGCGGCGAGTTGCGCCGCACATAAGCCGGTGGCCGGCCCGACGAGACCCCTGGCGTGCCTTGAACGGCCACCGCCTCGCGAAGGCCGCGGTGCTCGCGGTCGATCATCAGCGTTTGCGCCGCCCGTGCGCTTGCATGGGCGCTCGCACGCTCGGCCAGCCGGTCCAGCAGATACGGCGGTACGAAACCAGGCGGCAAAAGGCGCGGCGACTGAAGCGGCATTGAACGACTCCCCTGGGCAGTTGAAGCGATGAAAAAGAAGTTAGCAGAAGCTGCAAAACATAGATCACTCCGTTACTTCTCGTGTCACGGAATGCCCACGCTTCAGGCCATAGCATTGCAAGTTCCAGATCTACTTGCCGCCTCGTCCATGTTCATCGTCACTCTCACCTACATCCGTCCGCTTGAAGAGCTCGATGCGCTGATGGATGGGCACATGACATGGCTACGAAAGCACTACGCGAGCGGCCTCTTCGTGGCCTCGGGCCGGCAGGTGCCGCGCAAGGGCGGCGTGATCCTCGCGCGCTCGGGCGACCGGGCCGCGCTCGACGCGGTGCTGGCACGCGACCCCTTCGTGCAGAGCGGCGTGGCAAGCACGCACGTGATCGAGTTCGTGCCCAGCATGACGGCCCCCGCCGTCGAGCTGCTTAAAACTTTCTGATTCGCCGCAGGCTGGCCTGGCCCGCTTCTTCTTTTTCAAGGCTTCGGTTTTTCTTCGCGCCCGCCCGGATGCCGCGCAAAACGGGCCGCATCGCGGCCATGCACCGGTGCCGGGTCGCTCCACGGCCAGCCACCGAATTGTGTGCGTCGGTAATCGGCCAGGGTCTGGCTGATCTCCGCCTGCGTGTTCATCACGAAGGGCCCGTATTGCACCACCGGCTCTGCGATCGGGCGGCCTTGCAGCAGCAGGAATTCGCTGGCCTCTTCGTTGCCGTTGACCAAGTCCACAGCCGCATCGGCGCGCAGCTCGATGGCGGCCGGGCCTTCTATGCGCTGCCCCGCAACGTGTGCGACGGCGCCCTTGAAGAAGTACAGCATGCGCCGCGTGCCCTCCCCGGTTGCGGCGGGCAGCGTCCACCGCGCGCCGGGCGTCATCTTCAGCGTCCAGATCGCCACGTCGGCATCGGCCTGCGCAGCCCACGAATCGGGCGGCGGCGCAAGCGGTGCGATCGGCGCTGATGCGTTGCCATTGCCCGCGGAATCGCCGAAGCGGCCCGCAATCACAGCGACCTCGGTGCGGCCGCCGCTCGCATCGTCGGACGCAAAGCGCGGAATCGCTTCCGACCAGAACATCGTGAAGTGCGGATCGGCCATCTTGCTTCTGGCCGGCAGGTTGAGCCAGATCTGGAACAGCTCCAGCGGGTTGGGCGCGTTCGCATCGAGCAGCGGAAACATCTCCGAATGCACGATGCCCTTGCCGGCGGTGAGCCACTGCACGTCGCCGCCGCCAAAGCGCGCGGTGGCGCCCAGCGAATCGGAGTGGTCGACCAGCCCCTTGCGCACGATGGTCACGGTTTCGAAGCCGCGATGCGGATGCGATGGGAAGCCCGGCACCGTCTCGCCGTGGTACATGCTCCAGCCGTCTGTGCGGCTGAAGTCCTGGCCGATCTGCCGGCCCGCCAGCGGAGCCTCGGGCCCCATCTGCGCGTTGGCTTTGGGATAAGCGTCGTCGTGATAGACGCAGAACAAGAACGGGTCGATCGTCTGCCACGGAAAGCCGAGCGCGCTCACCTGCAGCACGGGGCTGCGGCCTTCTTCTTTGCTGTTGTTGCTGGACACCTCGATATTCCTTTCCGTTGATCGCGCCGCGGAATGCGCGGCAGCATTGTTCTTCGGAATATCGGGGCGAACGTGCTTTAAGGAAGGTGCCTTCCGTGCAACAGTGAAGAGCGCATATGGAACGATGGGCATCGTTCTTGTTCCCTTTGGCCGTGCCTTACTGCGGGGGCATTTCGGCGTTCGGGTCCATGAAGCTCAGTTCCCACAGGTGGCCGTCGATGTCCTGGAAGCCGTGGCCGTACATGAAGCCGTAGTCCTGCGGCGCGCGCGGCACCGTGCCGCCCGCGGCCACCGCCTTGGCCACCATTTCGTCCACCTCCGCGCGGCTCTCGCACGACAGGCACAGCAGCACCTCGGTGCTCTTGCTCGTGTCGGTGAGGCTCTTGTCCGTAAAGGTCTTGAAGAAGTCTTCGACCAGCAGCATGGCGTGGATGCTGCCTTCGTTGATCACCATGCAGGCGGCGTTGGCGTCGGTGAATTGCTCGTTGAAGGTATAGCCCAGCGCGGCAAAGAATGCCTTGGACTTTTCCAGGTTCTTGACGGGGAGGTTCACGAAGATTTGCTTGTTGGCCATGGTTGTCTTCCTGTGTCGATGAAGAGTGGATCGGGTGGTTTGCCGGCGTGTTGTGTACGCCGTCCACAAAAGATATCAAAGAAAATGGACGGCGTCCACATATTTTTTGAACACGGAGTTGCGAGCTTTCGCGTCCGGCCCGGGAGTGGGGCCGAGCCGAAGAAGAGAGGGCATCATGGCCCTCATGGAAATCGAGTTCAAGTTTCATATTCCCGCAGAGCGCCTGAAAGCCGTCGAGGCCGCCATGCGGCGCGGCACCGTGGTTCGCACCCGGCTGCAGGCGCGCTATTTCGACACGGCCGACCAGGCGCTGGCCGCGCAAGGCATCGTGCTGCGCCTGCGCAAAGAAGGACGGCGCTGGGTGCAGACCGTCAAGGCCACCGGCGACAACGCCTTGCACCGGCTCGAACACAACGTCGATCTTGGTGCTGCGGCGGGAGGTGCGTCGCCCACGATCGACCCGCAACGCCATCAGGGCACGCCGGTCGGCGAGCGGCTGGCCAAGGTACTGGCCGACAGCGGCGCGCCGCTGGTCGAGCGCCAATCCACGGACATCGTGCGGCTCACGCGCGACGTGCGCACCACCGGCGCCAATGCGGCCGTGGTGGAGCTGGCGCTCGACGTCGGCAAGGTCGTCGCCCACGCAGGCACGCCCGAGCAGCGCGAATCGCCGGTGTGCGAACTGGAACTCGAGCTCAAGCGGGGCGATGTGCAAGGTCTGGTGGCGCTTGCGCGCCGCTGGTCTCAGCAGCACGGCCTGTGGTTCAGCACCGTCTCCAAGGCCGAACGCGGCGCCCGCCTGCTGGCAAAGCTCGAGGTAGCGCCGGCCATCAAGGCCGAGCCGCCCCGCTTCGCCGATGAAAAAGACGACAAGCTCGACGGCCGCACCATCCAGCAAGCCGTGGTCGCGTCTTGTCTCGCCCAGATGCTGCCCAACGCCAGCGAGATTGCGGCCGGTAGCACCGACGAGGAGCAGATCCACCAGTTGCGCATCGGCATTCGGCGGCTGCGCACCGCATTGCGCGAGCTCGCGGGGCTCGATGCAAGCGCGGGTGTTCTCGACGTGGCCGCATGGGAGCCGCCCTTGGTCGAAGCCTTTCGCGCTCTTGGCGCGCTGCGCGACCGCGAGCAGATCGTGAAGCTGGCGCAGCCGCAATTGCGTAGCGCCGGCGCACCGGAGTTCGATCCGCTCGCGGGCAACCGGGCCGCGGCTGGCGCACAGTCAGCCGGCGACATCGTGCGCACGCCGGCGTTCCAGTCGGTGCTGGTCTCGCTCATCGGCTTTACCGCCACGACGACGCACGCGGAAGCGGCGAAAGCCGGAGAAGCCGCACAGCAGGAGCAACCGGCGCCGCTGGATGCCGGCGACGCCCGTCGCTTCTTGCGCAAACGCCTGCAGCGCTTGCACAAACAGGTCGTCCGAGACGGCCAGCGCTTCGAGTCCTTGCCCACCGAAGACCAGCACCGCACCCGCAAGCGGCTCAAACGCCTGCGCTATCTGGCCGAGTTCGCGGCGCCGCTGTTTGCCGACGCGGGCGATGGAAAAAGCTCAGCTGCCGAGTGTTACCTGAAGCGGCTGCGTCCGGCGCAAGACGCGCTGGGCGAGTTCAACGACGAAGCCGTGGCGATGACGCTCTACCGCGAAGCCGCTGCGCACGATGCGCGCGCATGGTTCGCGGTCGGCTGGTTCAGTGCGCGCCATGCGGCTGGCGCGAAGGCCTGCCGCGAGGCGCTGGGCAAGATCGAGAAGGGGCGGCGCTTCTGGAAGAAGCGTAGCTAGTCGTGAAGCGCGAGGTTGAGTTGGATGCCGGAGATTGCTGGGTCGATACGTCGCTTCGACAGCTTGTGAGCAGCGAATCCTGACGCCCACGAGAAAAAGCTCATCCAGGCGAGCACTGCTGAGATCAAGAGCAACTTGGCAGTTTCCCAGCGCTGATCATTTAGCGCTGTTTTCAGATAGGCAGGGGTCTCGCTTGCCTTGAGCACGCCACAGAGAATTTCGACCTCTCGCTCCGTGAAGGCGGTCCGTGCCGCGTTCGCACTGACGGGCCGCGAACACTCTACGGCTTTCAATGGCGACGGCCCAAACGGAATGGCGGATCCGAGCGTTCCCAGTCCTGACGGCGTCGCGAAGAAATGCCGCTCGGTTTCATTGATCTTCATCAACGTCCTGTCGAAGAAAAGAATTCCAACGCTGGCAACGGTGAGAAGCACACACAGCAAGAGCCGGGCGCACTTCAAGCCGAGCGCCCACTCGGATGGCAAGTCTTCTACTCGGATCTGACGGGTATCCGGGTCAAACAGGTCACCACACAGGCGCAATCTGTACATCTGTATGTCGTTCGACTTTGCCCAGTCGATGAGTTGGTGAGCTTTCTCCAAGGAAGAAACAGGGACTCCCGCCAACATACGAAACGAAAGCAGACTTGCTTCTTCCTCAACGAATGCTCGAATCTGCGGGTCAGCAATTTCTTGTTTGCCATGCACCAGTTGCCACAGCCTCCGTACGACGACTTGTCGAGAACCTGCGCGATAGATCGCCCAAGCAAATGCCGCAGCTATCAGCAGGGGCACTGCCAAGCTGAACGACTGGGCGAGATTCGAAACAGTCGTGGAATCCATCCGCGGCTAAGGATTAGTGGTGGTGCCCGTGCGCCCCGTGCACGTGCCGATGCTCTATCTCCACTGGTAATGCAGCGCGCACGTCCGTCACCTGGAGGCTGAACTTCAACGCCTTGCCCGCCCACGGATGGTTGCCGTCGAGCAGCACCACGGGGCCCTTGATCTTCATCACCGTAAAAACGTGTTCGGTGCCGTCGTCGAGCCGCCCCTGCAGCTGTCCGCCCACCTTCACGCCCGGCGGAAATTCGGACTTGGGAATGCTGCGCACCAGCGTTTCGTCGCGCAGGCCGAAGGCGTCTTCAGGCGCAAGGTTCAGCGTGGTCTGGTAGCCCTTTTCCTTGCCATCGAGCGCTTCCTCGATCTTGGGCAGCGTGTTTTCGTACCCGCCATGCAGGTAGGCCATCGGCTCGGGGCTGGCTTCGATGAGCTTGCCCTGGGCATCGGCGACCTTGTACTTGAGGGTGACGACGGCGTCTTTTTCGATTTTCATTTGGGTATCCAGTTGCAAGGGAGACTTCAGTCGAGCGATGAAGTTTTGCACCGGTGAAACTGTCGATTGGGGGCGCTTCTGCCCTTGCAGGCTTCGACCAACATAACTTGAAGAGGTGGAGCGCCAATCTCTGAGATGTGTGTGTTCTTACAGAACCCGGAAGCCATAGACCTCCGTAAACCCCATGCAACCTCGAAAGTTCGCACAGGGTGGCCTTCATATGACCAGCGCCCCGTCGCTACTATGCCATAGCGTAGACCGGGCGGAGTTCCTTTCGTCGGAGCAGATGCTCCATATTCACGGCGCCCCAGTCCACGAAGCCCACTAAAGATGCGAGTGAATCCATAGCCTTGGCGCTCATTTGCCCTCCTACCGTTTCCTCGTATATGGACCTTTTTTCTTTATTCTGTATGTCCGGCGAACTAAGCAGATCGCACAGCAGTAGAAAGCGCTCAGAGCATTGTCGATGTTCCGGTCCACTAATGAGAAACGCGCGAGCTAATTTATTTAGTTCAGCGAGATGTGCGTCAGACGACTGGTCGCCTAGAAAACAAAATTTTAAGGTGATGTATTTGAAATAGCTGAACTCGGAGTTGAGTAGCGAAGCTAAGGTCGCACGCACTGGGCCGTTCTGGGTAAATGCGGATTTCAAGAAATGAGTTCCACAAATGAGAATGTTATAGAGCTCTACATAATCCTGCCTGCCCTCCGTCTTAATGTAGGCGCTCGACTTGACTAAACTTCCCAATTCCTCTGCAATCAGGTGTTGAATTTGATCGAAATGTCCGGGTTTTAAATGATCTCGAGCATCAAATATAGCCTTGATTATTTGGCAGAGGCTGTAGGAGGTCCGTACCCGAAAATCCAGCGCGCATACATAAAACGCCAAATCTAGAGATGGACGCACCACATCCAACCAAATATCGCTGACGAGATCCGGCGTAGAAGACTTCGCCCGAAGGCCGGCTGAAGTGACTACCCGAATAAGGGCAGCAATAATCCAGCCACTAATATAGCCAAATTCAACGCCATGGCTCTTGACAACTCCGCGAACATTTCGAAGCATTGACCGGATCTTGACGGCTGAGGCTTTAGAGCTGATTGCATCATCCTTCGTAAGAGCCCTGAGTTCGTCGAGAATCTCGCTTAACTCTATTCGTGCCAAACTCAACGAGGAAATAAATGGGCGCGCTAGCGTAAGATTTTTCTTGCTGTTTAGATATAGTTTGTAAGCCCGTAAATTCTCAGAAATCACCCGTTCAATTTTGTCCAAATCCTCTGTGCTGTGAGCAAACACAGAATAGTCATCGACATAGCGCCTGATCGAATAATGAGCACCTTCGTATAGATCCTCTTTGAGGAGCTGCCTCTGTATTTTTGAGTCAACATCTTGCAGGATGATCTCTGCAAAAATCCGTGAGAATTCTGGGCCTACCACAATGCCATTTGTTTCGTTGTAGTTTGCGCATTGCATTATTTTGTCAAGGCGACCTTCAAACGAAAAGGCGTTGCTATTTTCTTTCGAGAATTGCTTTCCTTTTATTGCCCAGCTAATCGAGTGGGTGTATATGTTGTAGAAGCATTTCGATATGTCTAAGGTGCGCATAAGAGGGAATTTTTTTTCTAGTCTTATGAATTCCTTGGATTCAAAAAACTTGCTCAGCAGATTGTATTTTCCGTAAACAAAATAAGAGGTAATGTGGGAGGGATCCAATTCGTCTGCTGCGACCTCGGCGTGCACTAGGCCAACTTTTGCTGCTGAGATTCCGTTGGTTAAACGGTTTGCTGCAAATACTGAGGCAATGGCTATTGGTTTTCGAAGGGAATATTCGCTCTTTGCGCAGTACGAGAGAAGGCTTCCTTCGTAGCTTGCGTATGTTTCACATATTTCTACCTGCCAAAGCGGATGAATAATACTGAGTTCGGTCGTGCGGAGTTGGTCTTTTCGGATGCTGTAGTTGTATGGCTGCGTATATCTGTTGATCGGTAAGAATAATTTTTCTAATGCTTTAGAAACTTCTGGATCGGGGCATGTTCTAGCAAGCGCATAGTAGAAGCGATCGTTAAAAAAAATAACAGGCACCTCATACGGCAAAGTTTCCGTTAGCAGTGGGCGATATTTCCATTGCTTCTTGTTGCTCTTAGCCATTTCGCCAGACCTTCTTTATATCTCGTATCCGTTCGCTCGAAAAGCGAACCGTCATTCGATGTTCGAAGCCTTTGAAAAATGAAAATCTCCGCATCACCTGCAGTTGTGCTTTGCCGAGCGTCCCTATGAAAAGAGATCGGAATTCACTGCTTCGACCCGCCAATAGCGAGTTGTAAAATCCATCTAATGATTTTAGGTCGCTGCAATCGTGAGGTTGGCGGATACTGCCTTGGTAGACTCCGCAGAGATGATAGTTATAGTAGATCCCGGATTTTACATAGGAGGAGTCTTTTAGGGAATTGACCCCTCTTCTATAAGCGAAGTAGTTGCTGCTTATAAATTGGATACGATCTTTGAAAAGTCCGAAATCCTTGGAAGTTGAAAAGTTCTTGAAAATGCAAATGAGTTTGCTTTTTAGTTTTGAAATTTTCTTGTCCGAGATGGATACAGTTATTTTCCGAGGTTTATTGTCCCCCGCGTGATCGGAGAATTGGAATTTGTAGCCAAGATACTCAATGGCAACCTGCTTGGCTAAGGACTTTTTCTCTTGAGTGACGGATATTTCTGATGACTTCGAGGTATTAAAGGTGAGCCCAGGGGGTAAGGTTGTCGCAAGCTTCGCCGCTAGTTGCTCGGAAGATTGTGTGGAGAATATTAGAATGTCGTCGGAATATCTGAAATATTTATAGACGCCCTCCATTTCTCTAATTCTTTGGTCGTTTTTTCTCATGACTAATTCTGAGATCACAGTGCTCAGACCAATGCCTCGAGGAACTCCCACAGCGCCCGGGGAAAAGGTCTCAAAAAACTTTTTTATGTAATCTCTCATTCTTGTAGGAATGAATGCGCTATAGAGAATTTGATCTTCAGCTATTTTTATAGGAAGATTCTCATAGAAAGAGCTTATGTCCCGACGGTAAATGTGCATTGGTGTCGAGTCGCTGAGCGTCTCAATTATTTCTTTTACGATGCTGTCGCGCCCCCGGGGGTTAATTCGAAAACGACGAGAGAGAAATAGTGCTATAGCCCTTAAAACTAAAATATGGGAGTATGTCTTTATTGAGTAGCATTTTCTCTTTTTGATGGTGCTAGAGAAATGCGGAGAAAAGGTCACGTCGCCAACAGTGGCCGCAGAGACAACGGCTTCCATGACACTTTCGCGGTCGTTCTTCAAATCAACAGAGAATCGACGCGAATCGCCAGCGCGTATGACTCGACCAAATCCTGCCAAAGTAAATATTCGATGCATTGGTCGCTCGGTGTTTGTCTTAGGGAAATGTGGTTGCAGGTCGAAAATTGCCCGGAGGCATTAATGGTTCGGTGTTCAGTACACCAAAAAACGCTAAGGCTTCAATCGCATGTATCGAGATGTCTCTTTTTACGACATGCATTGATCGAAGGCATCGCGTAACTACCCTGAGTTGGCGCTCTGCCTCTACCAGACCGGACGCTAGTTCCGCAGCTTCTCCGGCAACGCCTCCTCCGCACTCAGCTTCTCCATCACCATCCCGATGAACGCCGACACCGCCAGCGGCAAGTGCTTGCGGCTCGGATACAGCACGCTCAGCCCCTGCCCCGTGCGCTGGTATTGCGGCAGCACCGGCACGAGCCGGCCCGCCTGAAGGTCGATCCGGGCCATGGTGGGCGGCAGCAGCGCAACGCCCAGGCCGGCGATTGCGGCCTTGCGCAGCGCCTGGGCGGTGTTGCCGCTGAAGCGGCCCGCGACCTGCACCTCTTCCTGTACGCCGTCAGGGCTCGTCATGCGCCAGATGGCGCGGCCGCTGGGGTGCGGCGAGGTCACGCAGTCGTGGTTCGCCGCAAGGTCTTGCAAGATGGCGGGTGCGCCGCGTGCGGCAATGTAGGCGGGGCTGGCGACCATGCCGTCGGTTCGGGCGTTCAGGAGCTTGCGGGCGATATAGCCTGAATCGAGCAGTTCGCCGCCGCGGAATGCAATGTCGATCTGCTCGGCGATCAGGTCGGCCTTCGCGTCGCTGAGCACGAAGTCGACGCGCACCAGCGGATGCGCGGCCAGAAAGTCGGCCACCCACTCCATGGGGAAAAAGTCGAAGAAATCGGCCGTTGCCGCAACGCGGATCAAACCGCTCGGCTCGCGGCTGCCGGTAATCAGCTCTTGCCCGGCCTCGACCAGCCCGTCGACAGCGCCGGCGCAGCGTTCGTGAAAAGCCTGGCCCGCGCTGGTGAGGGTGAGCTTGCGGGTGGAGCGCTGCATCAGCCGCGTGCCCAGCTGGGCCTCCAGTTGCTGGATGCGCCGGCTCACCGTGTTGGAAGGCAATCCCAGCCGGCGCGCCGCCCCGGCAAAGCTGCCGTGGCGCACCACCTGCACGAACATCGCGATGTCGTTGAGATCGAGCATGGCGGCAATTCCTTCTTTTGGTGGATGAGTGCAATCCGATTCTGCCGTCTAGTCGATCAATGGGTGCAACCCTAACCTTGTGCCCATGACTTCTTCAACTCTTTCTTCCCGCCCCGCTTCTCGGGTCCAGCGCCGCATCGTCTGGGGCATTCGCATCCTTCTGGCACTGACCTTCGGCGCGGCGGGCACCGCCAAGCTCGCCGGCGTGCCGCAGATGGTCCAGGTGTTCGACGCCATCGGTTTTGGGCAATGGTTCCGCTATGTGACGGGCTTTGTCGAGATCGGCGGCGCGGTGCTGCTGCTGGTGCCGGCAACAGGCTTTCTGGGCGGCTTGTTGCTGGCCGTGACCATGGTCTTCGGCGCGGCCACGCATCTCGTGCTGATCGGGGGCAGCCCCGTGCCGGCCATCGTGCTTGGGCTGCTCTCGGCCTTCGTCGCCTGGCGCCTGCGGCCCGTTCCGGCGGCCAGGGCGGCCTGATCTACTTTCTTCTTCCATCGGTTAAGGAGCCTCCATGACCACCGCCGTTGCCAACGCCACCAACACCGAGGCTCGCGCCATCGTCTACCGCACGTTCGGCTCGCAGCACGGGCCGATCACGCGGCTCATGAGCCCGGGCGACCTGGGCGAATTTCTGAAGCCGTTCGTGTTCCTGGACCTCTTTGGTTTCGACACCACGGGCGGCCACAGGGGCTTCGGCATGCATCCGCACTCGGGCATTGCCACGCTCACCTGGCTGATCGAAGGCGACACGCTGTACGAAGACACGACCGGCGAGAAAGGTGTGCTGCCGGCCGGCGGTGTCGAGTGGATGCGCGCCGGCAACGGCGTGTGGCACGACGGCGCGCCCGCGCCGGGCACGAAGCGCGTGCAAGGCTTCCAGCTCTGGGTGGCTTTGCCGGCTGCGGAAGAAAACGCGCCGGCCCAGAGCATCTATCTCGCGCCCTCGCAGGTGCCGACGGTAGGCCCGGCGCGCGTGCTGCTCGGCCGCTACGGCGCGGCGCAAAGCCCCATTCCGGCACCGGCGCCGATGAACTATCTGGCCGTTCAGCTGAAGGACGGCGAGCACTGGCGCTACACGCCGCCAGCAGGCCACACGGTGGGCTGGGTGGCGGTGAGCGCAGGCCGGCTCGGCGCGGGCATCGGCGGCGAACCCATCGGCACGGGCGAGCTGGCGGTTTTCGAAGAGTCCGGCGCAGCCATCGACTTTGTGGCGCGCGGCAACACGTCTTTTGTGTTGGGCTCGGCCGTGAAGCATCCGCATGAACTGGTGATGGGCCATTACTCGGTGCACACCAGCAAGGCTGCGCTCGACCTGGGCGAGGCCGAGATCCGGCGCATCGGAGCGCGGCTGCGGCAGGAAGGCTGGCTCGCCTGAGCCTGTGTGCGCGCCCGCTGGTTGTGCTTGTGTAGCGCAAACCAGCGTGCGCCCGATGGGGAGCTGCGCCAGAATCGTTCGCTTCGAACGACTCCGCTGCAGCGCCCATCCTCATGAACCTCGTCGATTCCTTCGCCGCCAACGTCTCCCGCTTCGTCGACATCCGACGCGACATTCACGCCCACCCCGAACTCGGTTTCGAAGAGCATCGCACCTCCGAAAAGGTGGCGAGCCTGCTCGCCGAATGGGGCATCGAGGTGCACCGCGGCCTTGCCGGCACGGGCCTTGTGGGCGTGCTGCGCAAGGGCACCAGCTCGCGCACCATCGGCCTGCGCGCCGACATGGATGCGCTGCCGCTCCATGAGGCCAACGAGTTCGCCCACAAGTCCACCCACGCCGGCCGCATGCATGCCTGCGGCCACGACGGCCACACCACCATGCTGCTGGCCGCGGCGTGGCACCTGTCGCAGCAGGGGCCGGATGATTTCGACGGCACGGTGCATTTCATCTTCCAGCCCGCCGAGGAGATGGGCAAGGCCGGCGCCAAGAAGATGATCCAGGACGGCCTGTTCGACCGCTTTCCATGCGACGCCGTCTTTGCGCTGCACAACTTTCCGGTGGGCGATGTGGGCCGCTTCGCGCTCAACGAAGGCGCACTGATGGCCTCGAGCAATACCTACAAGATCACCGTGCGTGGGCGTGGCACGCACGCCTCGATGCCGCACACGGGCATCGACCCGGTGGCCGCGGTGGTCACGCTCGCGCAGCAGTTGCAGACCATCGTGCCGCGCACCATTCCGAGCACTGAACGTGCCCTGCTCGCAGTCACCCAGCTGCAGGGTTCGGATGCGCCCAACGTGATTCCCGACGTGGCCACGGTCGGCGGCACCATCCGCACCTTCTCGATCGAAGCCATCGACAAAATCGAGGCGCGGCTGCGCGAGGTGGCGGCGGGTGTGGCCGCGGCGCACGGCTGCACGGCCGAGGTTTTCTTCAACCGCTCCTCGCCGCCGGTGGTCAACCATGCGGCCGAGGCGCGCTTTGCCGCCAGCGTGATGCGCGAGGTGGTGGGCGACGACATGGTCACCGACAACTTTCCAGCCGTAATGGGCGCCGAAGACTTCGCGCACATGCTGCTTGCGCGGCCCGGCTGCTACGCCTTCCTGGGCAATGGCGATGGCGACCACCGGCTCGACGGCCACGGGCCCGGCCCTTGCATCATCCACAACACCTCGTTCGACTTCAACGACGAGATCATTCCGATCGGCGCCAGCTACTTCGTGAAGCTGGTACAGCGCTGGCTGCCGTCGGGCGCCTGAAATTTTTTACTGCCAAAGATGATGAAAGCGGCCACTCAGATGACCCCGACCCTGTTCACCCGGCGTTCGCTGGCTGCCCTTGCAGCCGCCGCGACGCTCGGCGCCCTCGTGCCCGTCCATGCGCAGCAGCAGCAGCGAGTGATCCACATCGTCGTGCCCTTCGGCACCGGTGCGGTGCAAGACACCGTGGCGCGCGCCTTCAATGCTGAGCTCGGCACGGCGCTCAATGCCAGCGCAATCGTCGAGAACCGTGCGGGCGCGGGCGGCACAGTGGGCGCGGCGGCAGTGGCCAAGGCGCCGCCGGACGGCAACACGCTGGTGCTCGCCGCCGCGAGCCATAACATCGCCGGCTTTTTGTACAGCAAGCTCTCGTACGACCCGCTGAAGGACTTCGTGGGCGTGGCCAACATCGGCAACGCGGGCTATGTGCTGGCGGTGGCGAGCGGGCTCAACGTGTCGAACACGGCCGACTTCATCAAGGAGGTGAAGGCCAACCCGGGCAAGTACAACTACGCCTCGGCGGGCAACGGCAGTGCCACGCACCTTGCAATGGCGTCGTTCCTCGCCAAGGCAGGGCTGGAGATGACTCACATTCCGACCAAATCCACGGGCGAGGCGGTGAACGAAGTGCTCGCGGGTCGGGTGCAGGCGGTCATTTCCTCGAGCATCGGCGTGATGGGTTTTCAGTCGGACCCGCGCATGAAGCTGCTCGCGTCGACCGGCAAGGCGCGCAGCCCCTTCCTGCCCAGCCTGCCAACCGTGGCGGAGAGCGGCCTGCCGGGCTACGCATTCGATTCATGGATCGGCCTGCTCGCGCCTGCCGGCACACCCAAGGCCGAGGTCGAGCGCCTCAACGCGGCCACCAACAAGGTTCTGGCCGATCCGATGATCCAGGAGCGCTTCAAGCGGCTGGGCGTGGAGCCCCGCACGCAGAGCGCCGAGGAGTTTCAGAAGCTGCTGCGGGCGGATTGGGATGCGATGGGCGCGGTGGTGAAAGCATCGGGCGCCAAGATCGACTAGGCGGACGTTACAAGCTTTGTCTCGTTTTTACCTGGTATAGGCTATGACCTATATTCGGAAGAAACAAGCCAGCTCTTGTATATTGACAAAATAGGTCAGGGCCGATATCTTGCTTGCAAGATGGACTATCCCCTTCGCTTCGTCGACCAACTGCGGCCTCACCTGAAGGCCCTACGGAAAAAACGTGGCCTGACACAGGCGCAAGCCGGTGCACTCGTCGGTGTCAGCCAGGCACGCATCGCGGAAATCGAAGCGAATCCCGGAGCTGTCAGCCTCGAACAGCTGGCAAAGCTCCTGTCGACCTTGGGCGCGACCTTCTTTCTGCGGGAAGACACGCCTTCGGGCGGCGTCCTGTACGCGAGGGAGGAGCCCTCGACAACATATGAGCCGCTCCAGGACGCAGCCGTGAACCTTCCGGCGGGGCCGTGGACGACCCGGCAGATGAGTGATGGCTCCGTGCTGGTCACGCTGTCTCCCGGGGAGACTGGCGCTCCGGCGCCCCAATCGACCGCACCGGGCACATTGCTACGGCAGCTCCAAGCCCTGAACCCGGGCAGGAACGTAAAGCCGAACTCGCGCCGCAGCTTCGTCATCCGGCCAAAGACGGGCTCCTGGTAATGCAGGCGCTGAACGCGTGGATGAACGGCGAACTGGTCGGCACCTGGCTTGTCGATCGGGATTCCCACACTTTCCGCTATCACCCGCGGTGGCTCGATTCGCCGCGGCAGCGATCGCTCTCGCTGTCGATTCCGATCAACAGCACGCTCGAAGTCCGCGGCGACGTGGTCAGGAACTACTTCGACAACCTGCTGCCGGACAACATCGCAGTCCGGGTGCGTCTGGGCCGTCGCTTCAAGCTCAAGGACATCGACACCTTCGACCTGCTCGAAGCCATTGGGCGCGACTGCGTCGGCGCTGTGCAGTTGCTGCCCGAAGGAGCCGAGCCTGAGGGCTGGAGGGCCGTGAACTGCGAGCCTCTTGGCGACAACGAGGTCGCCGAGCTGCTGCGCACCGTTCCGTCCGACGCCACGCCCGAAAGCATGCGCGACGAAGACCTGTTTCGCATCTCTCTTGCCGGCGCCCAGGAGAAGACCGCCCTGACCCGCTGGAACGGCGCATGGTGCCGCCCGCATGGCGCCACGCCCACCACGCACATCATCAAGCTGCCGCTTGGGCTCATCGGCGGCTCCCGGCGCGTGGACGCATCCGACTCGGTGCAGAACGAATGGCTCTGCGCGCAGATCGTCGAGGCGCTCGGCCTGCCTGTGGCGCCTACATCCATTGCGACCTTCGAGGGCCAGACGGTCTTGGTGGTGGAGCGCTTCGATCGCGAGTGGATGGAGGGCGGCACATGGATCGCGCGCCTGCCGCAAGAAGACTTTTGCCAAGCCATGGGGCTGCCGTCGACCAGGAAGTACGAGCAAGATGAAGGCCCCGGCATGCCCAATTGCCTGCAACTCCTGCAAGGAAGCCGGAGCGCCGACGACCGCACCCGGTTTCTCCTGACCCAGCTGGCCTTTTTTCTTCTGGCGGCGACAGACGGCCACGCCAAGAACTTTTCGGTCCGCCTGTACCAAGGCGACGTTTATGACATGACGCCGCTCTACGACATCATTTCGATGTGGCCTTATTTCGGCACCGGGCCCAACCAGTTCCAGTCGCGCAAGGCGGGCCTGGCGATGGCGGTCCGTTCCAAAAACAAGCACTACGTTTTCCACACCATCCAGACCCGCCATTGGCATCAATTGGCAATGAAGAACGGCGGCATCGAGGTGTGGAACGCCATGCTCGGCATGGTGGAGTCGCTGGACGAGGCCTTGGACGAAGTAGAGGCCCTGTTGCCGACCGACTTCCCCGCACGGACGTGGGAAGCCATTTCGCGGAGCATGCGAAGCGAAGCTGAGCGCTTTCGCTCGGGGCTTGCCGACATCGGCAACGCCGGCGCGCCACGCGTCGAATAAGACCCCGACCACGCAAGACTTGAGCGAGCCGGTCTTGTGCCCATCGCCGCGGCAAAGCAGAAATGTCTTGACGATATATTGTTAATATATTTAAAGTGCACCTGATTTCCACCGCACACCTCAGGAGCACCATCCGTGACCAATCCCCGCTGGCAAGGCATCTTTCCCGCCATCACCACCAAGTTCCACGCCGACGAAAGCATCGATGCCGAGGGCACTGCGCGCCACATCGACTTCCAGATCCGCAACGGCATCCACGGCCTGGTCACCTGCGGTTCGCTAGGTGAAGCGAGCACGCTAACGCTCGAAGAAAAGCTGCAGGTCGCCAAGATCGCGCTCGAAGCCACGGACGGCCGCATTCCGGTGCTGGCGAATGTGTCCGAAACCAGCACGCGCGAAGCGCTGCGCTATGTGGACGGAGCCAACAAGCTGGGCGTGGCGGGCTTCATGGTGATGCCCTCGGTGATCTACGTGGCCGATGCGCGCGAGGCAATGCTGAATGTGCGCACCATCGCCAACGCGGCGCAAAAACCCATCATGGTCTACAACAACCCGGTGGCCTACCGGGTGGACCTGAAGCCCGAGCACATGGTGGAGCTGGCGGACTGCGAATGGATTGCGGCCATCAAGGAAAGCACGGACAACATCCGCCGCATCACGGACCTGCGCAACACGGTGGGCGACCGCTACCAGCTGTTCCTGGGGGTGGACGACCTGGCATATGAAGGGTTGGCGCTGGGCTGCGACGGCCTGCTGGCAGGCGTTGGCTGCGCATTCCCGCGCGAGACGGTGGCGCTGTACGACCTGATGAAGGCCGGCAAGTTTGCCGAAGCCCTGAAGCTCTACCAGTGGATGACGCCGATGCTGCACCTGGATGTGTCGACCAAGCTGGTGCAGAACCTGAAGCTGGTCGACGCACTGGTGGGCGTGGGCAGCGAGCACATGCGCCGCCCGCGGCTGCCGCTTATCGGCGAGGAGCGCGCGGCCGTTGAGGCAATTGTGAAGAAGGCGCTGGCAACGCGGCCTGTGCAGTACCAGTCGGTTATGTAATAACCGCTCTTTTCGTTGTTCCCCAACCTAGGAAGAAGCATGAAGACAAAAGTAGGCATGGTTCCGTTCATCGGCCTCGTGGGCTTGGCCGCCCTCACCATCGCAGGCCACGCCGGTGCGCAAGAGCAGGTCGTCAAGATCGGCCACAGCGGCCCTCTCTCCGGTCCGAATGCATTCGCGGGCAAGGACAACGAAAACGGCGTGCGCCTTGCCATCGAGGAACTCAACGCGAAGAAGATCACCGCCGGCGGCAAGACGCTGAAGTTCGAGCTGGTGTCCGAAGACGACCAGTGCGACGCCAAGACCGGCGTGAGCGTTGCGCAGAAGTTCGTGGACGACGGCGTCAAGTACGTCATGGGGCCGTACTGCTCGGGGGTGGCCATTCCGGCTTCGCGCATCTACGCTAGCGGCGGCACCATGGTTTCCACTGTGGGCACGAACCCGAAGGTCACGCAGGGCGGCTACAAGAACCTGTACCGCATCATCGCGAGCGACAACCAGATCGGTTCCAGCATGGCCGTGTACGCGGCCAAGGTGCTCAAGGTCACCAAGGTGGGCGTGATCGACGACCGCACCGCGTTCGGCCAGGGCCTTGCGGAAGAGTTCACCAAGGAGGCGAAGAAGCAGGGCCTCACCATCGTCGGCCAGGAGTTCACCACCGACAAGGCCGTGGACTTCACCGCCATCCTCACCAACATGAAGTCCAAGGCGCCCGAAGCCATTTTCTTCGGCGGCTATGCGCCGCAGGCCGCACCCATGGCGCGCCAGATGAAGCAGCTTGCCGTGCCCGGCAAGCTGCTGGGCGGCGACACGGTGTGCAGCCCGGCGACCGGCAAGCTCGGCGGTGACGCGGTCAACGATCTGGTGTTCTGCGCGCAGGGCGGCTCCATCCTTGAAAAGGCGCAGAGCGGCCCGGCGTTCAAGGCCAAGTTCAAGAAGCGCTTCAACGTCGACGCGGACGCTTACGCGGCCTCGTACTACGACCAGGTGATGTTCATCGGCGAATCGATGCAGAAGGCCAACTCCATCGACCCCGACAAGGTGGGCGCCGAGCTCTACAAGACCACCTACAAGGGCGTGGCCGCAACCTACGCATACGACGAGCAGGGCAACATGAAGCAGGCGCCGATCACGGTGTACACCTTCAAGAACGCAGCGCCCGTTCCCCTGGCCAGCTACTGATCCGAAGGAAGACATGCAGCGCATCCAGATCGTCGATTCGCACACGGGCGGCGAGCCCACGCGGCTGGTCGTTGGCGGGTTCCCCGACCTGGGTGGCGGCAGCATGGCCGAGCGCCGCGCGCTGCTGGCCGAGCGGCACGACAAGTGGCGCGCCGCCACCGTGCTGGAGCCGCGCGGCAGCGACGTGGTGGTGGGTGCGCTGCTGTGCGAACCCGTGTCCGAGGATGCAGCGGCCGGCGTGATCTTCTTCAACAACACCGGCTACCTCGGCATGTGCGGCCACGGCACCATCGGGCTGGTGGCAAGCCTCGCGCACATGGGGCGCATCGGCGTGGGCGAGCACCGCATCGAAACGCCCGTGGGCACCGTCACGACCACGCTGCATGCCGATGGTTCGGTGAGTGTGCGCAACGTGCCCGCCTACCGGCATCTGCACCAGGTGGCCGTCGAGCTGCCGGGGCATGGCACCGTGCGCGGCGATGTGGCATGGGGCGGCAACTGGTTCTTCCTGGTGAGCGATCACGGCCAGCGCGTGGCCAGTGACAACCTTGCGGCGCTGACCGGCTACACCGAGGCGCTTCGCAAAGCGCTCGCTGCGCAGGGCATCACTGGGGCGGAAGGCGCGGAGATCGATCACATCGAACTCTTTGCCGATGACGACGGTGGCGCGGACAGCCGCAATTTCGTGCTTTGCCCCGGCAACGCCTACGACCGCTCGCCATGCGGCACCGGCACCAGCGCCAAGATCGCCTGCCTTGCGGCCGACGGCAAGCTTGCGCCGGGCGAGGTGTGGACGCAAGCCAGCGTGATTGGCAGCCGCTTCGAAGCCAGCTACACGGTGGAAGACGGCAAGGTCATTCCAACCCTGCGGGGCCGGGCACACATCAGCGCCGAAGCCACGCTGCTGATCGACGACAACGATCCTTTCGGGTGGGGCATCCGGACATGAAGCTCGCCCCCGGTCTTCGCGCACTTCGTGTCGCTACGCCAACCCCCTACCGGGGGCAACACCGGCGGCCCGGCAAAGCCGGTTCCGCGGTGTTCCGCGAAGTGCAATAGGCCGTGCACGCCGATGTCATCGTCATAGGTGCCGGCATCGTCGGTGCCGCTTGCGCGAATGCGCTGGCACAAGCAGGCCGCAGCGTGTTGGTGCTCGACGCGCGCATCGGCGGGGCCACCGGCGCCGGCATGGGGCACCTGGTGGTGATGGACGACAACCCGGCCGAACTCGCACTGAGCAGCCATTCGACCGCGCACTGGCGCGCCCTGGCGCCGCGCATGAGCGAAGACTGCGCGTACAGCGCCTGCGGCACCCTGTGGATTGCCGCGAACGAAGAAGAAATGGACGAGGCCGAACGCAAGCAGCAGCGGCTGCGGGCGCACGGCATCGAAAGCCGCCTGCTCGATGGGGTCGCACTGGCGCGCGCAGAACCAGCGCTTCGCAACGGCCTTGCAGGCGCACTGGAAGTGCCCGGCGACGGTATTCTGTATGCGCCCAATGCAGCGCGCTGGCTGCTTGCGCAGGGCGGCGATTCGGTCCGTGTCGAACATGAGAGAGTCGATGCCATCGAAGAAGACGGCACGCTCCAGCTGGCTGACGGCAGCCGCCGCACTGCCTCGCAGATCGTGCTCGCCAACGGCATCGAGGCCACCGCCCTGTGCCCCGAACTGCCGATCCGCCCCAAGAAGGGCCACCTGCTGATTACCGACCGCTATCCGGGCACCGTGCATCACCAGCTCGTCGAGCTCGGCTACGTGACCAGCGCGCACCACAGCGATGGCGATTCGGTCGCCTTCAACGTGCAGCCGCGGCCGACGGGGCAACTGCTGATCGGTTCCTCGCGCCAGTTCGACACCACCGACTCGGCCGTCGAGGCGCCGATGCTCGCGCGCATGCTGCAACGAACGCTTGAGTACCTGCCCGGCCTTGCGGACCTCACTGCCGTGCGCTCCTGGACCGGCATGCGCGCTGCCACGCCCGACGGGCTGCCCCTGCTGGGCAAGCACCCGTGGCGCGAAAAGCTCTGGCTCGCGGTCGGCCACGAAGGCCTGGGCGTGACCACCGCGCCCGGCAGCGCATATCTGCTCGCGGCGCTGATGAACGGCACCGAGCCTGAATTCGATGCGGCGCCCTATGCACCGCGCAGCCTTGCCGCGGAGAAATGCGCATGAGCGGCCAGACCTCGCTGCACATCGATGGCCGCCTGGTCCGCGTGAAAGCGGGCACTTCGGTGGCCGCGGCATTGCGCGTTGCAGACAGCATGGGCGTGGCACGCACCTCCATCTCGGGCCAGCCGCGCGCGCCGTTCTGCGGCATGGGCGTGTGCCAGGAATGCCGTGTACGGGTCGACGGGCGCCGCATGCTGGCTTGCCAGACGGTCTGCGCCGAAGGCATGCAGGTGGAGACCACGGCATGACCATCTTGGCGCTGGAGCATTGCGATCTGTTGATTGTCGGCGCGGGCCCCGCGGGCATGGCCGCGGCGGTGGCGGCGGCGCCCAGCGGCGCATCCATCGTCGTCATAGACGACAACCCCGCGCCCGGCGGCCAGATCTGGCGCGACGGTCCCGGCGCCGCACTGCCGCCCGCTGCACGCAAGTGGCGCGAGGCACTGGAGCGCCACGCCAACATCCGCGTATGCAGCGGCACGCGCGTGATCGCTGCGCCTGCACACGGCGAACTGCTGCTCGAAGATGCCGTGCGCGGCTGGCGCATGCAGTGGAAGAAGCTGATTCTCTGCACCGGGGCGCGTGAGCTGCTGCTGCCTTTTCCGGGCTGGACACTGCCCGGCGTCACTGGCGCGGGCGGTTTGCAGGCACTCATCAAGGCGGGCTTGCCCGTCGAGGGCGAGCGCATCGTCGTTGCGGGCAGCGGGCCTTTGCTGCTTGCAGCCGCAGCCACAGCGCGCGCCGCGGGCGCGAAGGTCGTGCGCATCGCCGAGCAGGCTTCGCTCGCGGCGGCGGCGGGTTTTGCCGTCAAGCTGCTGCGCTGGCCGGGCAAGGCAGTTCAAGCGTTGACGCTGGGCGATACGCGGTACCGCACCTCGTCGCGCATCGTCGCCGTTCAGGGCCGTGGGCAGGTCGAATCGGTTCTGCTCCGCCAGGGCGGGCGCGAGGTGCAGATCGACTGCGATCGCGTGGCGTGCGGCTTTGGCCTCACGCCGAATACGCAACTCGGCCAGATGCTCGGCTGCGCCCTTGCCCCTGCAGACACAGGTGCGCCGCCGCTGGCGGTCGATGCCTTGCAGCGCACCAGCCTGCCCGGTGTCTATGCGGCCGGCGAGTGCACCGGCTTCGGCGGCAGCGAACGCGCGCTTGCGCAGGGCACCATTGCCGGCTACGCGGCAGTCGGCAACGAACGCGCGGCAAGGCAGCATGAACACGAACGTGCCCGCTGGAATGCCTTTGCCGCACAGTTGCATCGAAGCTTTGCACTGGCCCCCGACATCCGCCAGATGCCGCAGCCCGACACCCTGGTGTGCCGTTGCGAAGACGTGCCCTTCTCGGCGCTTGCAGGCTGCAGCGGCTGGACCGACGCCAAGCTGCATCGCCGCTGCGGCATGGGCGCTTGCCAGGGCCGCGTGTGCGGCGATGCGGCGCAGTTCCTCTTCGGCTGGACGCCGCCTTCGCCGCGGCCGCCACTCTCGCCGGCGCGCATTGCAACCCTGGCCGGCCTTGCGGTCCACGGAAACGATGTGGACCGACAATGAAACCGAAGCAGCTTCAGAAGAAAAAAACCATGGCCCAACCGAAGACCGTCTCCCGCCCCCAGCCCAAGCGACGGGCCGCCGACCTCGCCTACGACGCGATCGAGACGCTGCTTTCCACCATGCAGCTGGAGCCCGGCAGCCAGGTGGTCGAAGCCGACCTGGCCGAGCGCACCGGCCTTGGCCGCACGCCGGTGCGAGAGGCGCTGATGCGCATGGTGTCGATCGGCCTCATCGTGCAGCAGCCGCGCCGCGGCCTGCTGGTGTCGACCATCGACCTGGCTGACCACCTCGACGTGATCCAGACCCGGCGGGTGCTCGAACTGCTGATTGCGGCCTGCTCGGCGCGCCGCGCCACCGCGTTGCAGCGCAAGGAGATCGTGCGCTGCGCCGAGGTGATGGTCGAGGCCGCCCATCGCGGCGACCTGAACGACTACATGCAGGCCGACCGCGCGCTCGACCTCGTCAATCACCAGGCGAGCCACAACGATTCGGCGGTGAAGGCGGTGATCCCGCTCATCGTGCAGTGCCGGCGCTTCTGGTACGCCTACCAGCATGAAGGCGAGATCGTCGAAGGCGCCAATGCGCACCTGGAGCTGGCGCAGGGCATTGCCACCGGCAACGAGGCCGCGGCCGTTGCAGGCGCCAACCGGCTCATGGACTACCTCGAGCTTTTCGCCCGGAAAATCATCGACAAGTAGGCCGAAGGGCCGCTCGGCCAATACCGGGGAACTACGCGTGATCTGCCGCGGCCTGCGGCGCATACTGGCCCGATGGCCGTCGCACCCCGCGCCCAACCCGAAAACTTCTTCACCACCGAAGAGTGGCAGTCGCTCACCAGCCGTTCGTCATGGAAGGGCCTGTGGCTGGTTGCGCACTGCTGGGGCGTCGTCGGCGCCGCGATGCTCGTGGGCATCGTGTGGCCCTGGACCGTGCCGTTCATGGTGCCGATCGTCGGTGCGCGGCAGCTGGGGCTCTTCATCCTCATGCACGACGCGGCGCACGCGGGATTGCACCGCAACCGCAAGGTCAACGACTGGGTGGCTTACTGGCTGTGTTCGTCCACGCTGCGCGACTACCGGCCGTATCACCTGCAGCACCACCGCTTCGTGCAGCAGACCGAAGACCCGGACCTCGTGCTGTCGGCGCCCTTCCCCATCACGCGTGCCTCGATGTGGCGCAAGGTCGTGCGCGACCTGAGCGGGCAGACCTTCTACAAACAGCGCTTCGGCCATGTCGCCGAAGGCATCCGGAATCGCGCACCGGGTGAATCGGCGCTCAAGGCCTTGGGGCGTGAACTCGCGAAGGACCGACGCTTTCTAGTGGGCAACGGTCTCGGCTTTTTGGCATTTGCAATGGCGGGCTTCTGGTGGGCCTGGCTGCTGATGTGGTTGCTGCCCATGGCCACCTGGCTGCCGCTCGTGAGCCGCGTGCGCAACATCGCCGAGCATGCGCTGGTGGCGCAGAACGAGGCCGACCCGCTGCGCCAGGCGCGCACCACGCATGCCGGCTGGCTCGAACGCGCACTGGTGGCGCCCTATTGGGTCAACTATCACTGCGAACATCACATGTTCACCGGCCTGCCCTGCTGGAGCCTGCCGAAGGCGCACCGGTTGCTGCAGCGACGCGGCGCTACCGCGCGCATGGAAGTGCAGCCCGGCTACCTGAGCCTGTTGAAGCGCGCAGCCTCGGCCCAGACGGCCTAGCGCGTTGCGGGGCTTGCCAGCGACGCCGGCGACGCGCCGCGCTGCGCATGCTGGCTGAGCCAGATGCTCGCGATCACGACGACGATGCCCACGGTCTGCCACACCGACAGGCTCTGCCCCAGCAGCGCCCAGCCCAGGATCACGGCCGTGACTGGGCTCAGGAAAGTCAGCGGCGCGACCGCCGACGATTCCAGCCGGGCCACACCGCGGAACCAGACGATGTAGGTCAGCGCGGCACCCACCAGGCCGAGCCAGGCAAAGCCGATCCAGTTTGCCGTGCTGAGCGCCGGCAGCGGCGGCTCCAGCCACAGCGCCACCGGCAGCAGGAGCAGGCCGCCCGCGGTCAGCTGCCAGGCCGTGAAGGTCAACGCCGACACCGGCGGCTGCCAGCGCCGGCTCAGCACCGTGCCGAAGGCCATCGACACCGCGGCGGCAAAGGCTGCGCCGATGCCGAGCGCATCCAGCGCGGCATTCGGCGTGAGCACCAGCAGCGCCACCCCGCCGATGCCGACAATCGCCGCCGCCACTGAAAGTGCGCGCACGGCCGACCCGAGGAAGAAGCTCGCAAGAAACACCACGAAGAGCGGCTGTACCGACGTGATAGTTGCCGCCACCCCGCCGGGCAGGCGATACGCCGCGACGAACAGCATCGCCCAGAGGATCGAGAAGTTCAGCGCCCCCAGCACGAAGATGCGGCCCCACCAGGCGCGCTCGGGCAGCCGGCGGACGATGAGGAGCAGCAGCAGCCCCGCGGGCAAGGCGCGCAGCAGCGCCACCGTCAGCGGGTAGTTGGCCGGCAGGAGTTCGGTGGTGACGATGTAGGTGCTGCCCCAGATGGCGGGCGCGGTCGCGGTGAGGAGGACGTCGGCGGTTCGGCTGGTCATTCGGTTAGATGCGGCGCGCTAGCTGCCGGCCTGTTCAGGCTCCGGCCCGGCCCAGCCCAGCAGTTCGGCCAGCCGCTGCACGATCCAGCCGGCCTCGGCAGGCGACACGCCGGATTCGGGCGCGGCCAGCCCGGCGTGGATGCGCCGGAGGATCTCGCTTTCGACCGGCACCTCGGTGTGGTGCTGGATCTGCGCGTGGCCCACCAGATGGTTGGCCAGGTCTTCGCAGATCTCGTAGCGCTCGCGCACCACCCCGATGGGCTCCAGCAGGCGCTGGCGCGCATCGCTGTACACCGCGAAGAACGAGGGCGGAATGAAGATCTGGTTGTCGTCGGACATCGCGAGTGGATCCAGTGCTTAGGGCGATAGGGGCTGCCCCAATGACAAAACGCGCCCGGGGGCGCGTTCGTCGTGGCCCTTGCGAGCCGGCGGGGGCTGATGGATCAGCCGCCCTTCTTGGCGCGCTTGCCTGGGTTCTTCTTGCTGCGCGTGGCGGTGCCGCGTTCCAGGCTGACCTTTTGGCCGCCACCGGACCTGGGCACGGCGTAGCCGGGCAGGGGCGTCGGCTTCGGGGTGGCAACGCGGTCGGCTTCGGTACGAATTTTCTTGGGCATGAAAAGCTCGGGTAAAAAAAGTGATGTTCGAGGCTCAATTAGGCCACAGCGGGGATTTTGCCTGCCAGAAGCCGAAGCAACGGGCATGACAGGGTTTCTTTCAGAGTTCCAGCAGGCGCACTTTCACGCTCTTGCCCTTCACGCGGCCGCTCGAGAGCTTGCGCGCCGCTTCGGCCGCAATGCCGCGCTCCACGGCCACGTAGGTCGAGAACTCGTTGACGTTGATCTTGCCGACCTGCTCCTTGGTGTAGCCGCAGTCGCCGGTGAGCGCGCCCAGCACGTCTCCGGCTCGGATCTTTTCTTTTCGGCCGCCCACGATCTGCAGCGTGGCCATTGGCGGGCGCATCGGCTCGCCCTTGCCGGGCGTGAGCTCGGCCAGGTCGTGCCATTCGGATTCGCGGCCCTGCAGCTGCTCGATCTTGCCGACGCTGCCCATCTCGTCCATGCTGGCGAGGTTGAGCGCAAGGCCCTCGGCGCCGCCCTGCTGGCCCACGCGGCCTGTGCGGCCGACGCGGTGGATGTGAATTTCGGAATCGGGCGTCACGTCGACGTTGATCACCGCTTCGAGCTGGGCAATGTCCAGCCCGCGCGCGGCCACGTCGGTGGCCACCAGCACCGAGCAGCTGCGGTTGGCAAACTGCACCAGCACCTGGTCGCGCTCGCGCTGCTCCAGTTCGCCGAACAGCGCCAACGCGCTGAAGCCCTGGGCCTGCAGCACCTCGACCAAGTCGCGGCACTGCTGCTTGGTGTTGCAGAAGGCCAGTGTGCTCACGGGGCGGAAATGGTCGAGCAGCAGGCTCACGGCATGCAGCCGTTCGCTTTCCTTCACCTGGTACCAGCGCTGGCGGATCTTGCTGCCTTCATGCTGCGCCTGCACCGTGATCTGCTCGGGGCTCTTCATGAACTGCTGCGCGAGCTTGGCGATGCCTTCCGGGTAGGTGGCCGAGAACAGCAGCGTCTGGCGCTCCTTGGGGCATTGGCGGGCCACCTTCACGATGTCGTCGAAAAAGCCCATGTCGAGCATGCGATCGGCTTCGTCGAGCACCAGCGTGTTGAGCGCCTCGAGGTTCAGGTTCTCTCGCTCCAGGTGGTCCATGATGCGGCCCGGCGTGCCCACCACGATGTGGGCGCCGTGCTCCAGGCTGGCAATTTGCCCGCGCAGCGCAACGCCGCCGCAAAGCGTGACCACCTTGATGTTTTCTTCGGCGCGCGCCAGGCGGCGGATTTCGGTCGTGACCTGATCGGCCAACTCGCGCGTGGGGCAAAGCACCATCGCCTGGATGGCGAAGCGGCGCGGGTTCAGGTTGGAAAGCAGCGCCAGCGCAAAGGCGGCGGTCTTGCCGCTGCCCGTTTTAGCCTGTGCGATCAGGTCCTTGCCGAGCAGCGCGGGCGGTAGCGCGGCCGCCTGGATGGCCGTCATCTGCGTGTAGCCGAGCTGCGTGAGGTTGGCCAGCATCTGGGGCGAGAGCGCCAGCGTGGCAAAGCCGTGGTCGGCCTGCGCCTGGGCTGGGGAGCCGCCGGCTGTGGAATTGGTCGTGGTCATCGTTCGGCAGCCGGACCCGGAAAAACAAAGGCCTTGCCGGCACCCTTCGCAGGGTGCCGCAAGGCCCTTCGTCCGTCGCGGATCAGCGGCGAGGTGCGTTGTTGTTGCCGGAGTTCGTCGGCGGCGGGCCGCGGCGCTCCAGGTGGCGGAAGGTGATACGGCCCTTGGTCAGGTCGTAGGGCGAGAGCTCGAGCGACACCTTGTCACCCGCCAGGATGCGGATGTGGTGCTTGCGCATCTTGCCGCCGCTGTAGGCGATCAGCTGATGGCCGTTGTCGAGCGTTACGCGGTAGCGCGAGTCGGGCAGGACTTCGGTCACTGCGCCGTTCATTTCGATCAGTTCTTCCTTGGGCATGTGTGATTACCTCTGACTCGTTCGATGTGTGTTGGATATGAAGATGGGCGTAATTGTTTCAGCCTGCGCACGAAAGCGCGAGCGGGGCAACGCTGCGTGGGCTGCTGCTTTCGCGCACCCAGCAAAGGCCTTGGTCCAGCGCGTAGCGCACTGCGGCGGCGTGGCTGGCGAAGCGCGGCGTGAAACGCATCACGCGGTCGTGCATGCCGCTGCCCCGGCCGGAGCGGATCGAGACGGAAGCGGCGTACTTGCCGTCGTCCTGGTGGCGAATGAGCGGAGAAACAAGGTACTTGCCCACCGCGATACTGTGTTGAATGATGTCCATGAAGCCTTGGCACCCTGCGCGGAAAGTATGCGCAAAATGCCGAAAAATTGATTGAAAACGGGCGTGGGCCGGCCAGAACGGCGCGGCGGACGCGCTATTCGCTTCAACAAGAACGAAGGCAGTGGTGGCAATCATGGGCGCCCGGTCTGGCGCTCCAACACACTGTGAAGCCGGCTTGAAAGAAAAAGGCCTGAAAAATCCAAGGGACGGTGCAGGTCAGCCGGCGGAGTGACGAAAAGTGCTTCGTCGTGGTATCGAAACGAACCCGACATTATAGCCTGCGGGGCATGACAGTTGCTTGTCTTAAAAACAACGATTGCATGAATTAGCTGCCCGCCCCCGCCGCTCGCGCATCGAACGCTATCAAAAAAGTAGCATCAACCGATGCCGAGCATCCGCTTATTCGCCGCCACGTCGACGCCGCCGGCCGCAAAGTCGTCGAATGCGCGCTCGGCCACGCGGATGATGTGGTCGGCAATGAAAGCCGCGCCCTCCCTCGCGCCGTCTTCCGGATGCTTGATGCAGCATTCCCATTCGAGCACGGCCCAGCCCGGAAAGTCGTACTGCGCCATCTTCGAGAAGATGGCGCCGAAGTCGACCTGCCCGTCGCCCAGCGAGCGGAAGCGGCCTGCGCGGTTGATCCAGCTCTGGAAGCCGCCGTACACGCCCTGCTTGCCGGTCGGGTTGAATTCGGCATCCTTCACGTGAAAGATCTTGATGCGCTCGTGATAGTGGTCGATGTAGGCCAGGTAATCGAGCTGCTGCAGCATGAAGTGGCTCGGGTCGTACAGCAGGCACGCGCGCGGATGGTTGTTCACGCGCTCCAAAAACATCTCGTAGCTCACGCCGTCGTGCAGGTCTTCGCCCGGGTGGATTTCGTACCCCACGTCCACGCCCGCCGCGTCGAACGCGTCGAGGATCGGCCGCCAGCGGCGCGCGAGTTCGTCGAAGGCCTCCTCGATGAGTCCCGGCGGACGCGGCGGCCACGAGTAGAGGTAAGGCCAGGCCAGCGCACCCGAGAAGGTGGCGTGCGCCGTGAGGCCCAGGTTGGCCGAGGCCTTGGCCGCGAAGTGCAGCTGCTCCACCGCCCACTGCTGGCGCCGCACCGGGTCGCCGCGCACCTCGGGCGCCGCAAAGCCGTCGAAGCCCGCGTCATAGGCCGGATGCACCGCAACCAGCTGGCCTTGCAGGTGGGTCGAAAGCTCGGTGATCTCGATGCCGTGCGCGGCGAGCGTGCCCTTGACCTCGTCGCAGTAGGTCTTGCTCTCGGCGGCTTTTTTCAGGTCGAACAGGCGCGCGTCCCAGCTCGGGATCTGAACGCCCTTGTAGCCCAGGCCGGCGGCCCAGCCGGCAATGGCATCGAGCGAGTTGAACGGGGCTTCGTCTCCCGCGAACTGGGCCAGAAAAATGGCCGGGCCCTTGATCGTCTTCATGGCTTTGTCTTCCTTCTTGGTCGTGGCGGCGTTGAAAGCATACTTGGCGTGTCGTCCGACCCCGTGCGAGAGGCCAAAGCGCCAAAATGGACTTTCCTTTTCGCACTGCACCCGCTGCCAGCATCGCGATGCCACAACCCGTTTCCGCCCGGCTGAAGATCGGCCTGTCCGCCTGCTTTTCCCACGCGGACCCAGCGCGCTCGCTGTTCACCAACAAGACGCTGCAGTACGTCGAGCAGTCGATCGCGCACTGGCTCATGTCAGCCGGCGCCATGGTGGTGATGGTGCCTTGCCCCACGGGCGAAACGGCGCGCGGTGACACCAAGCTCTCGCACTACGCCGAATGGCTCGATGGCGTGGTGATGCACGGCGGCGCCGACGTGTGGCCCGGCAGCTACGGCGAGGTGCCGCTCAAGGATGCATGGGTGGGCGACCGCATCCGCGACCTGTACGACCTGGCGCTGGTCGAAGCCTTCGAGCAGGCCGGCAAGCCGATCTTCGGCGTGTGCCGCGGGCTGCAGCTGATCAACGTGGCCTTCGGCGGCACGCTGTACCAGGACATCGAGGCGCAGCACGAGCACCCCGAAACCATCCGGCACCGCGACCCGGTGACCTACGACCAGAACTTCCACCAGATCGAGATCGTGGAGGGCACGCGTCTCGCCAAGCTCTACCCCGAGGTGAAGACCGCCAAGGTCAACAGCATTCACCATCAGGGGGTAAAAGACCTTGCGCCGGGTTTCGAGATCGAGGCCTGGAGCCTGCCCGACCGCGTACCTGAGGCCATTCGGCGGCGGCCCGAGCGCGGCCGCAGCTACATCGCGGCCACACAGTGGCACCCCGAGTTCCACAAGTACGGCAGCACCGAGACGGTCGACGACACGCCCATCCTGCATGACTTCCTGTGGGCCTGCGCCACCGCAAAGGTGGCGCCCCGCACCACCACCACGCCGAATGCGGGGCCCGGCCGCATCCGCGACCGTGCGGCGCGGGTGCTGCGCCAGGCGCTGCTAAGGCGCTGACCGAAAGCCGACCGACGAAGAGGCTGGCTAGCGCCGTTCGGAACGGTTGGTGCTGCCGCTGACGCCGGCATCGATGGTGCCGAACACCGTGACGCCGCTGCCCGAAGGCGACGCGGTGCGGTCACTGCTGCCAGCTGACCCCGTGCCGGCGCAACCCGCTACCAGGGCGCCCATCGCAATGGCAAGAACAGCTGCAATGAATGGCTTCACAGAATCTCCAGGATGTTTGACTTGGCCCACTATAGGCGTGGGGCTCGTCAGGTCGCTGTAACAACACGCACCCTGCACGGAATGCACACAGGTGCCGGGCGCAGAGGTGTTCAAGCCTTGCGCGGATCGGTCGCCAGCAGCATCTCGACCAGCGACTTCAGGTGCTCCTGCAGCCGCGCCGCTCCCGCTTCGTCGAGCGCCAGCGTGGCCTCGTCCATGTAGAGCTTGCGGTTGATCTCGACCTGGATGCTGTGCCGGTTTTCCGCCGGCCGGCCATGCCGGCGAACCAGTTCCACGCCTTTGTAAGGGTGGTTGTAGTCCACGCTGTAGCCCCGCTCGCGAAGGTGCTCGCAGATCTTGTGCGAGAGCGCCGGGTCGGCCGTGCTGCCGTCGCGGTCGCCGATCACGAAGTCCGCATGCGCAAGCCCCGGAAAATCGGTGGCATGGCTGCCCGCGATGGCCGGCATCGAGTGGCAGTTGATGTGAATGCTGTAGCCGTGCCGCGCATGCGCGTCGTCGATGGCCTGGGCCACCGCGGCGTGGTACGGCCGCCAGCAGTTGTCGATGCGCCCGCGCACCTCGTCCACGCTCAGCAGCCGGTCGTAGATCGGCAGGCCTTCGTCCGTGAGCTTCCAGACCAGGCCTTTGCCGAGCCGCACCTTGGAAAGCACGCGCGGGTCGTCCGAAAGCGGCTCGGTCCAGGGGCCGTCGAGCAGGGTGGTGTCCAGCTCGGTGGTGTCGCGGTTGGCGTCCAGGTAGCTGCGTGGAAAGTGCGCCTCGATCCACGCCGCGCCCATGGCGGGCGCAAAGGCGTAGAGCTTCTCGACGTGCGTGTCCTCGGCCCGGCGCAGCGTGGCCAGGTCGCACACGGGCCGGAAGTCCTCAGGGTACACAGTGCCGCTGTGCGGCGAATCGAGCACCAGCGGCGTTTGCCCGGCAACGCTGGTCACCTGGGCGCGGGTTTGGATCAGTTTCAGGACAGGATGCATAGGCAACTCAGGCCTCCCGCCGGGCCGCCCCAAGGCAGGCCTGCGCCCCCTCGGGGGGCAGCGAATACACGAAGTGATGAGCGTGGGGGTTCATATATTTCGGGTCAGTCCAATCGGATGCGAGCGAAAGCCGCGACCTTCTTCATCTTCTCGATCTCGCTGTCGATCTGCTTCGCGAACTCGGCCGGGGTGGTGCCCGACGCATAGAGCCCCTGCAGCGCCAGCCGCTCGCGCACCGAGGCGTCCTTCAGCGCGGTGGCCACGGCCTGCTGCATGCGCAGCGCAATGTCGGCGGGCGTGCCGGCGGGCGCCACCAGCCCGAACCACGAGGGGTCGTTGTTGGCCGCATAGCCGAGTTCGCGGTACGTCGGCACCTCCGGCAGCACGTCGAGCCGGCTGCTCCAGGACACCGCCAGCGCCTTCAGTTTGCCCGCCTTCACGTGCGGCAGCGAGGAGGCCACCTGGTCGAAGTACACCGGCACTTCGCCCGCGAGCACATCGTTGATGGCCGGGCCCGCACCGCGATAGGGGATGTGCACCATCGAGGTTCCGGTGCTGCTCTTGAAGAGCTCGCCCCACATGTGGCCGATGGTGCCGTTGCCCGGCGAGGCGTACGACACCTTGCCCGGGTTCGCCTTCAGGTACTTCACCAGTTCGGCGAAGCTCTTCACCGGCAGCACCTGCGGGTTGATGACCACGACGCCCGGCGCCTTCACCAGCTCGGTCACCGCGACGAAGCCCTTGATCGGGTCGTAAGGCAGCTTCTGGTACACGGCCGGGTTCACGCCGTGGGTGGAGAGCGTGGCCACGCCGAAGGCAAGGCCGTCCGGCGCCGAGCGCGCCACCTCGGCCATGCCGATGGAGCCGCCGGCTCCGGCGCGGTTGTCGATGACGACGGGCTGCTGCAGGATCTTGGCCAGCGGCTCCGAGAGCACGCGCGCCGTGATGTCGGTGGCGCCGCCGGGCGGGAAGGGCACGATCATGCGGATCGGCTTGCCTTGTTGGGCAAAGGATATTCCTGGAGCGACAGAAACAGCGGCCAGGGCGGAAAGAAGATGACGACGTTGCATGGGGTCTATTCCAATCAGACAGGGAGTAATGAAGCAAAAGTTGCTGCTCTACCTGAAGCAAAGGATAGACCAGCTAACATTCTGATCTGGAATGTTTTAATGGGCTTCCAGCCATGTCGCTCCGCCGCCTCAATCCACCGCTGAACCTGCTGCGCGCCTTTTCCACCGTGGTGCGCTTCGGCGGCGTGTCGCGCGCCGCCGAGGCGCTGCACCTGACGCAGGGCGCGGTCAGCAAGCAGGTGCAGGAGCTGGAACGCTGGATCGGCGTGCCGCTGTTCGAGCGCAGCCGCAAGCGGTTGGCGCTCACACCCGCGGGCGAGCGCTACGAGAAGTCGGTGCGTGCCGTGCTCGCGCAGCTGGAGGGGGCCACGCTGGAGCTCATTACCAGCGGCGACGGCGGCGGCGCGCTGCACCTGTCCACGCTGCCCACTTTCGGCGCCAAGTGGCTCATTCCGCGCCTGCCCGACTTCCAGCGGCACCATCCCCAGATCACCCTGCATTTCGTGCCCTACACGCACGGCTACGACTTCGAGCGGCCCGAACTCGACTGCGCCATCCTCTTCGGCGACGGCCACTGGCCCGGGGCTCGTTCGCACTACCTGGCGGGGCAGGACGTGGCGCTGATTGCGCCGCGCGCGGGCTTGGCCGAGGTGGCCATTCGCACGCCGCAAGACGTGGCGCGCTGCACGTTGCTGCGCCACGTCACGGTGCCGCAGTCATGGCTGCAATGGAGCGAGGCGCACGGCGTGCGCGGGCTCGATCCGCTGGCCGGCCCGCAGTTCGACCAGTTCCAGACCATGATCCGCGCGGTGATGGTGGGCATGGGCGTGGCGCTGGTGCCGCGCTGCCTGGTGCAGGACGAAATCGCGTCCGGGCTGGTGGACGAGCCGCTGCCGGGCGGCGGCTACCGCGGCAACGAGGGCTACTGGTTCTGCTACCCCGAGGGCCGGGGCCAGCTGGCCACGCTCGACCATTTCCGCCGCTGGCTGCTGGCGGAGGTCGATCGCAACGCGCCGACGCCGGAAACGCCCGCCCTTTCCTGACGGGCGCTCCCAGCCTTCAGCGTGCCGTCAGGGCGCCGACAGGTGCTTGCCCACGATGCCCGCCAGTTCGAACATCGTCACCTGGTCCTTGCCGAACACCGGCTTGAGCTTGGCGTCGGCATTGATCGCACGCTTGTTGGTCGCGTCCTGCAGGCCGTTGGCCTTGATGTAGTCCCACAGCTTCTTGATGACCTCGGTGCGCGCCACCGGCTCGGCCCCGATGACCGCAGCCAGCGATTCGCTCGGCTTCAGTCCCGCGCCGGGCTTGCGTGGCGCCGCGGCCTTCTTGGCAGCGGGTGCTTTCTTGGCGGCAGGGGTCTTCTTTGCCGCCACCTTCTTGGCTGCGGCCGTCTTGCCTGCCGGTGCGGCCTTGCCGAAGGTCTTGCGCGGCGGGAACTTGCTGCCGCCTTCGCGCGGGGCGAATTCGAAGGTCACCTTGCCTTCTTCGGCCTTCCAGGTCAGGAAGGCCTTGAAGGCGCGGCGGGTGCGCATGCTCACGAACTTGTCGAGCAGGTCGGTCTTGCCGGTGGCAAGCAGCTTTTCCATCTGCGCGCGCTCCACCGGCTGCTGCAGGATGATCTTGCCGGTCTTGAAGGTGCAGCTCGGCGTCGGCTGTGCATTGGTAGGAACCGACTTCTCGCAGACGTAGTTGCTGCCGTGCTCGAACACCGGCGCGCCGCAGATGGGGCAGGGGCCCACGGTGTCCTGCTCGCTGAAATCGACGATCTCGCCGGTGTCGGCGTTCTTGTCGTCGCCGAAGTCGAACTCCAGCTTCCAGTTCTTCGCTTCGTCGTCGAACTTCAGCACGATCTCCGATGTGAAGGGCCAACCGGCCTTGGAGCGGAAGCCTTCCAGCGGGCCGATGTGCTTGTCGCGCAGCAGTGCCTCGGCCTCGGCCACTTCAAAAGTGCGGCCCGCCGGCGACTTGCCGAACGAGAAGCCGCAGGGCTCCTGCCCGGCCTTGCCGGTGCAGCTGTAGCGGCGGTAGTTTTCCTTCACCACGCCGCCGCAGTTGGGGCAGGGCGTGGCAAGCGTGGCGTAGTCGCCGGGCACGGTGTCGCGGTCGTATTCCTTGGCCTTTTTGACGATGTGCTGCGTCATTTCGGCAATCTCGCGCATGAAGGCGTCGCGGCTGAGCGCGCCCTTTTCCATTTGCGCGAGCTTGTATTCCCACTCGCCCGTGAGCTCGGCCTTGGAGAGTTCTTCCACCCCCAGGCCGCGCAGCAGCGTCATGAGCTGGAAGGCCTTGGCCGTCGGAATCAGCTCGCGACCTTCGCGCAGCATGTATTTCTCGTTGATGAGCCCTTCGATGATGGCCGCGCGCGTGGCTGGCGTGCCCAGGCCCTTTTCCTGCATGGCCTCGCGCAGTTCGTCGTCGTCGATGGTCTTGCCGGCGCCTTCCATGGCGCCCAGCAGCGTGGCTTCCGAATAGCGCGCCGGCGGCCGGGTCTTCAGCGCTTTCAGGTCGGCCGATTCGGTTTTTACCGTTTCGCCAGGCTTCACCACCACCAGGTTCTTGCCGTCCTTCTCGTCATCGTCGTTGATGGCTTCCTTGCCCCAGATGGCGAGCCAGCCCGGCTTGACCAGCACCTTTCCGTCGCTGCGGAACGGGTACTTCTTGCCGCCGGTTTCCACGGTGCTGATGCGGGTGGTCACCTGGAATTCGGCGCTCGGGAAGAACACCGACATGAAGCGGCGCACGACGAAGTCGTACAGCTTCTGCTCGGCGTCCGAAAGGCCGCTCGGCGCCTGCAGGGTCGGAATGATGGCGAAGTGATCCGACACCTTGGCGTTGTCGAAGATGCGCTTGTTCGGCTTCACGTAGCTGCCGTCGACCGCCTGCTGCGCAAAGGGCGCCAGATGCTTCATGCCGCTGGTGGCAAGCATCTTCATCGTGTCCTTCACCACCGGCAGGTAGTCCTCGGGCAGCGCGCGCGAGTCGGTACGCGGGTAGGTGAGGGCCTTGTGGCGTTCGTACAGGCTCTGCGCCAGCGCCAGCGTGGTCTTGGCCGAGAAGCCGAAGCGGCCGTTGGCCTCGCGCTGCAGCGAAGTCAGGTCGAACAGCATCGGCGAAGCCTGGGTGGTCGGCTTGCTTTCTTCCGTCACGGTGGCGGGTTTGCCGCGCGCCGCATCGGCGATCTCGCGGGCTTCGCGCTCGCTCCACACGCGGTCGGCGCGAATTTCGGCATCGGTCGCACCGTCTGGGCCCGGCGGCGGCTTCTTGAAGCTGGCGTCGAACCACTTGCCGGGGTACTGGCCGGCCTCGGCCTGGAACACGCCGTGGATTTCCCAGTAGTCGCGGCTCACGAACTTGCGGATCTTTTCCTCGCGCTCGACCACCACCGAGAGCGTGGGCGTCTGCACGCGGCCCACGGTCGTCAGGAAGAAGCCGCCGTCGCGCGAATTGAAGGCCGTCATGGCCCGCGTGCCGTTGATGCCCACCAGCCAGTCGGCCTCGGAGCGCGAACGCGCGGCGTCGGCCAGGCCCTGCATCTGCTTTTCGGTGCGCAGCGCGTCGAAGCCGTCGCGTATGGCCTGCGGCGTCATCGACTGCAGCCACAGGCGCTTCACCGGCTTGTTCAGGCCGGTCTTGCCGCCCGCGTACTGCTCGATGAGCCGGAAGATCAGCTCGCCCTCGCGGCCCGCGTCACAGGCATTGATGAGTTGCGTCACGTCCTTGCGCTTGGCCTGCTTGACCACGGCGTTCAGGCGCGTCTTTGTCTTGTCGACCGGCTTCAGGTCGAAGTGGGGCGGAATCACCGGCAGGTTCGCGAAGCTCCACTTGCCCCGCTTGACGTCGAACTCCTCGGGCGCCTGGATTTCGACCAGGTGGCCGACAGCGCTGGTCACGACATAGCTTTCGTTCTCGAAATGCTCGTCATGTTTGTCGAACTTGCCGGCCACCGGCGTGAGGGCGCGGACGATGTCCTGTGCCACCGACGGCTTTTCTGCAATTACCAAAGTCTTCATCAACATTCCTAAAAGAGTTCCCACGCCGGCGCCGAGCCACCTCAGGGCGGCCTGCGGCCCCCTTCGGGGGGCAGCGACGACACGCCGTGCGAGAGCGTGGGGGCCACATACAATCTGCGGCTTCCCGCGTGTGCGCACGCGCACACGCGCATGTGTGCATATTCAACCTAACAGACTTCGGCGATGCCTTCCAAATCCCCACAATTCGCCGGCCGCCGCATTCAGATGCGGCGTTCGGATGTCCACGGCAATGGCGTGTTCGCCGTGGACGACCTGGCAGAAGGCGAGACGCTGATCGAATACAAGGGCGAAGTCATCAGCTGGAAAGAGGCGCTGCGCCGCCACCCGCACGACCCCTCCCAGCCCAACCACACCTTCTACTTCCACATCGACGACGGCCGCGTGATCGACGGCAACGTGAACGGCAATGCCGCACGCTGGATCAATCATTCGTGCGAGCCGAATTGCGAGGCCGACGAGGTCAACGGGCGCGTTTATATCAAGGCGCTGCGAAACATCGTTGCAGGAGAAGAGCTCAACTACGACTACGGCCTGATCATCGACGAGCCCTACACGCCGAAGCTGCTGGCCGAGTTTCCGTGCTGGTGCGGCTCCGAGAATTGCCGCGGCACGCTGCTGACGCCCAAGGACGAAGACGAAGAAAAGAAAAAGAAGAAAAAAGCCAAGAAGAAGGCCGAGAAGAAAAAGGCCGAGAAAAAAGAAGCGAAAAAGGCAGACAAGAAAGCCGAGAAAAAGGCTGAAAAGAAGTCGGAAAAAAAGAAAGCCAAAAAGGACGAGGCCGACAAGGGCTGAGCATGAGCACCATGGCCGACTGGTTCGAAGACCGGATTGCCGCGGCGGTGGCCCCGCTCTTGCCCGGCTTCGCGGTCGAGGCCGTGGCCGAGATCGACTCGACCAACACCGAGCTCATGCGCCGCGCGCGCGCCGGCCGCGCCGAGCCGGTGCTGCTGGTGGCCGAGCGCCAGACCGCCGGGCGCGGCCGTCTTGGCCGGCCCTGGCAAAGCGCGCAGCAGGGCGAGCAACAAAACGCCGCCTCGCTCACTTTTTCGCTGGGCCTGCCGCTCGCGCCGCGCGACTGGTCGGGTCTCTCGCTGGCCGTGGGTGTCAGCGTGGCGGAAAGCCTCGACCCGTCGGGCGATGCGAAGGTGGCGCTCAAATGGCCCAACGACCTGTGGGTGAACGACCGCAAGCTGGCCGGCATCCTGATCGAAACCGCCATGCCGCATGCGGGCCGCGCCGAAGCGGCGGCGACGCCGCGCTACCTGGTGATCGGCATCGGCATCAACATCGGCCCGCGCGAAGCCGAGGGCATGCGCACGCCGCCCGCGTGGCTGCGCCAATGGCGCCCTGACGCCACGGGGCCCGACGTGCTTGCCGAACTTGCCGCGCCGCTGGTGCGCAGCGTGCAGGCTTTCGAGGCGCAGGGCTTCGCGCCCTTTGCCGAGCGCTTTGCCGCGCGCGACGCATTGCGCGGACGCGAGGTTCAGCTCAGCGACGGCACCTTTGGCACATGCGAAGGCGTGGGCTGGGGCGGCGAACTGCAGGTGCGCACGGCCGGCGGCTTGCAGATGGTCTCGAGCGACGAGGTCAGCGTGCGTCCTCGCGGCATGGCTTTTTGAGATCCACCATGAAGTTGCGCCTTGTATTGATCGTTCTCGTCCTGGCCAATGTCGGCTACTGGCTGTGGGCCCGCGGCGACCTTGCCGGATTCGGATTGATGCCGGCAGGCATCACCGAGCGCGAGCCGCAGCGCCTCTCGCGCCAGGTTCATCCCGAGTGGCTGCAGATCCGCAAGGACGGCAAGACCGGCAACACTGCCGCCGCGCCCTGAACGCGCCGCAGCTCAAGGCGCCAGTTCTTCGCCCTCGAACCGCACCGTGAAGCGCGCGCCCGGCGGTTGCCGGCCCGGGTGCGCGTCTTCGAGCTTGACCTGCGCATGGTGCTGGTTGGCAATCTCCCGCACGATCGGCAAGCCCAGCCCCGAACCATCGGCCTCGTTGCCGAGCACGCGGTAGAAGGGCTCGAACACCAGTTCGCGATCGGATTCCGCAATGCCCGGGCCGTTGTCTTCCACCTGCAGCAGCACCACGTGCCCGAACGGGTCGGCCAGCACGCGCGCGGTGATCACGCCCGGCCGCTCGGGGATGGAGGGCGTGTAGTTGATGGCGTTGTCGACCAGGTTGCGCACCAGTTCCTTCAGCAGGGTCGGGTTGCCTTCGAGCACCACGCCGGGCGCGCCGGCTTCTGCGCCGTCGTAACCGAGGTCGATGCGCTTTTCGATGGCGCGCGGCACGGCTTCGCGCACCACTTCAATGGTGAGCCGGGCCAAGTCGCAGGGTTGGCGGCCTGTGCCCGCGCCGGTGCTTTCGGCGCGCGCGAGCGAGAGCAGCTGGTTCACGGTGTGCGTGGCGCGCACGCTGGCGCGGCCGATCTGCTTGAGCGACTGCTTGAGCTCGTCGGCATTGGCACCTTCGCGCTGCGCCAGGTCGGCCTGCATGCGCAGGCCCGCGAGCGGCGTCTTGAGTTGGTGCGCCGCGTCGGCGAGAAAGCGCTTTTGGGTGTGGATCGAGTCGTTGAGCTTGTCGAGCAGCTCGTTGACCGAAGACACCAGCGGCACCACTTCGAGCGGCACCGACGATTCGTCGAGCGGGCTCAAGTCACCCGGGCGGCGCTCGCGGATACGCGCCTCCACCACCGACAGCGGCTTGATGCCGCGCACCAGCGCCAGCCAGATCAGCAGCACCGCGAGCGGCAGGATCGCGAACTGCGGCAGCAGCACGCCCTTGATGATTTCGGTGGCCAGCACCGACTGCTTCTCGCGCGTCTCGGCCACCTGCAGCAGCGCGGGCGCCGAGTCGTCGTCGTCATTGGACAACCAGAGCGAGGCCACCCGCACCGGCTTGCCGCGCATTTCGCCGTTGCGCAACGTGACCACGCCCGGTACCGGGGGCTCGTCCATGTTGGGATGCGGCACGTCGGACTCGCCGCTCAGCAGCTTGCCGTGGCTGTCGAGCAGCTGGTAGTACACGCGGTCGGCGTCGTCGGCCCGCAAGATTTCGCGCGCCGGCTGCGGAAGCACGAACTCCGTCTGGCCCTGCTGCACGGTGACGAGCCGCGCCAGCGTCTGCACGTTGTATTCGAGCGCTCGGTCGAAGGGCGCATTGGCAATGCCCTGCGCCACCAGCCACGTGACGCCGATGCTCACCGGCACCAGCAGCAGCAGCGGCGTGAGCATCCAGTCGAGGATCTCGCCGAACAGGGAGCGCTGCGCGCGCTGGAACAGTTTCAAGGCTTACGGCCTCCGAAGCCGCGGGGCAAGCCCGCGTGTCATTGCTGGATTTTTTCGAGGCAGTAGCCGAGGCCGCGAACCGTGGCAATGCGCACCGGCCCCTTCTCGATCTTCTTGCGCAGGCGGTGGATGTAGACCTCGATCGCGTTCAGGCTCACTTCCTCGCCCCATTCGCACAGGCGCTCCACCAGCTGGTCCTTGCTGACCAGGCGGCCCGCGCGCTGCAGCAGTACCTCGAGCAGTCCGAGCTCGCGCGCCGAGAGCTCGACCATCTTGCCGTCGATGGTTGCCACGCGGCCGGCCTGGTCGTACACCAGCGGGCCGTGCCGAATGGTGTTGCTGGTGGCGCCCATGCCGCGCCGCGTGAGCGCCCGCACGCGGGCTTCGAGCTCCTGCAGGCTGAAGGGCTTGGCCATGTAGTCGTCGGCGCCGTGGTCCAGGCCCTTGACGCGTTCTTCCACGCTGTCGGCCGCGGTGAGCACCAGCACGGGCAGCTGCGAACCGCGCGCGCGCAGGCGCTTGAGAATCTCGATGCCGTGCAGGTTGGGCAGCCCGAGGTCGAGGATCAGCAGGTCGAACTCGCTGTGCGTCATGAGCGCGGTGTCGGCCTGCGAACCGTTCGCGACGTGGTCGACCGCCGCGCCCGAGGTGCGCAGGCTGCGCAGCAGGGCATCGGCCAGCACCTGGTCGTCTTCGGCAATCAGAATCCGCATGAGCCACCTCCGGCCGGTTCAGGCGCCGCGCTGGCGCCGTTCACATTTGTCTCTCTCCCAGCCGAGTCTAGCCCGCTGTGTACGCTTCCAGACCGATGGTTACCACGGTGGCGACGTCGTTGCCGACACTGGCGCGGAATTCGCGCTCGGCCTGCGTGACCGCGCCGCGAAAGGCGTCGAGCCATGCCAATCCGTCGGCGGTGAAAAGAACGCGCCGCGCTCGCGCATCGAGCGGGTCGGGCCCGCGTGTGACCAGGCCCCAGGCTTCGCACTGGTCCACCAGCGCGCCCATCGCCTGCTTGGTCATGCCGGCGCGTTCGGCCAGCTCGGTCAGGCGCGAGCCCTCGCGCGCCAGGTGCCGCGTGATGTGAATGTGCGCGGCACTCACCTGGGCGCGGGCGGCCAGGTTCGACAGCGTCAGCGGCACCTCGACGTCGTGCGCCATGAGTTCGAGCACGCGCTCGTCGAAGCGGCGCATCGCATGGCCCAAGAGGCGGCCCAGGTGGGTTTGCCGCCAGGCGTCGGGATCGGTCGGAAAAGCATTTTCGGCCATTGCCCAAATGGTAAAGCAAACTGACTAAAAAATGGGTTTACTGAAACCCATGAGCCCCTACACTACTGTTCAAGCATCCAGCCTGTAATTAAAAGCAGATGGATGGCAGTCACACACAAACCGTTGATTTTCAAGGAGATTCCACATGGACGCAGTCGTCAAGGGCGCAAGTATCTCGGTCGCCAACAGTGAAAAGGCCAAGGCCCTGCAAGCCGCGCTGGCGCAAATCGAAAAGCAGTTCGGCAAAGGCACGATCATGCGGCTCGGCGAAGGCGAGGCGCTCGAAGACATCCAGGTGGTCTCCACCGGCTCGCTCGGCCTGGACATCGCGCTGGGCGTCGGCGGCCTGCCGCGCGGCCGCGTCATCGAAATCTACGGCCCTGAATCGTCGGGCAAGACCACGCTCACGCTGCAGGTCATCGCCGCCATGCAAAAGCAGGCCGGCACCTGCGCCTTCGTCGACGCCGAGCATGCGCTCGACGTGCAATACGCCCAGAAGCTCGGCGTGAACCTGTCCGACCTGCTGATCAGCCAGCCCGACACCGGCGAGCAGGCGCTCGAAATCGTCGATTCACTGGTGCGCTCGGGCGCTGTCGACCTGATCGTGGTCGACTCGGTGGCCGCGCTCACCCCCAAGGCCGAAATCGAAGGCGAAATGGGCGACTCGCTGCCGGGCCTGCAGGCCCGCCTGATGAGCCAGGCGCTGCGCAAGCTCACCGCCACCATCAAGAAGACCAACTGCATGGTCATCTTCATCAACCAGATCCGCATGAAGATCGGCGTGATGTTCGGCTCGCCCGAAACCACCACCGGCGGCAATGCGCTGAAGTTCTACGCCTCGGTGCGCCTGGACATCCGCCGCATCGGCACCATCAAGAAGGGCGACGAGGCCATCGGCAACGAAACCAAGGTGAAGGTGGTGAAGAACAAGGTGTCGCCCCCGTTCAAGACGGCCGAGTTCGACATCCTGTTCGGCGAAGGCATCAGCCGCGAAGGCGAAATCATCGACATGGGCGTGAACGCCAAGATCCTCGACAAGTCGGGCGCCTGGTACGCCTACAACGGCGAAAAAATCGGCCAGGGCCGCGACAACGCACGCGAGTTCCTGCGCGAGAACCCCGAGCTGTCGCGCGAAATCGAGAACAAGGTGCGCGAGTCGCTGGGTATTCCGTTGCTGGCGGCCGATGCCGACGCCCCGGCCGCCGAAAAGGCCGAGAAGCCTGCGAAGGCAGCCAAGGCCGAGAAGGCCGACAAGGGCGAGTAAGCAAGGTACGGCGCGGCCTCTCGCGGGGCCGCGCGAGCGACCACCAGGCATGGCATTCGGTGCCCCCTCCCTCAAAGGCCGCGCGTTGCGGCTCCTGAGCCAGCGCGAGCATTCGCGCGCGGAGCTGGAGCGCAAGCTGGCCAAGCATGAAGAAGAGCCCGGCACGCTGGCCCGCGCGCTCGACGAACTGGCCGCCAAGGACTTCATCAGCGAGCCGCGCGTGGTGGCCTCGGTGCTGAACCAGCGCGCCGCCCGTTCGGGCGCATTGCGGGTGCGCCAGGAGCTGCAGGCCAAGGGCATTGCGCCCGAAGCCATCGCAGAGGCTGTGGCCAGCCTGCAAGACACCGAAGTAGAGCGCGCTACCGCGTTGTGGCGCCGCCGTTTCGACGCACCGCCCGCCGATGCGAAGGAGCGCGCCAAGCAAATGCGCTTTCTGATGGCGCGCGGCTTTGCGGGCGCGGTGGTGTCCAAGGTGCTCCGGAGCGATTTCGACGGCGACAGCGACAGCGGCGGCGAATGAAGCGGTGGCGCCGGTCGTGTCGCCGCGCCGGTGATGCTGAAGATGCCGCCGATGGCATGATCGGCGCGGGCCGGTCCCGCGCGAGGACCGCCTTCATAAAAAACTTCGGAGGAGGAACTCTCATGTCTTCAGGACCTGCAGGCCAGCCGTCGCTCGTGCGCACGGGCGCCAAAGCTGGCGCCGCATTCATCGGATCGGTGGTCAAGGGCGGCTTGCTCTCGCTCATCCTCGGCGGCGGCGCCTTCTTCTACTACCTGAGCCAGCTGCAGGGCCCCGGAAATACGGCGGCGCGTGCGGGCGGCGCCGGTGCGGTGCTTGCGCTGGTCACCTCGCCTCCGCTGCTGGTCGCGGTGCTGCTGCTTCTCTTCGTGGCCGTCTACGTGATGCTGGGTGTGCAGCAGGGCCGGGCCAAGGCCATGCAACACCTGGTGGCCGCGCGTGGCGAGGCCGTGTCCGAGCGGCTGGGTGGCGCAATTGCTGGCCGCATCGAAGCCATGCCGCGCACGCACGGCACGCTGCAGCGCGCGGCGGATTGGTTGTCGGTCGACGCGCTGAGCAAGCAGCTTGCGCCGGTGCTGGGTGAGGGCAAGGCGGTGCGCGCGGTGGTCGGCTTTGTGCTCAACCGCTTGCCGCTCGGCGACATGCTCGCCGAATGGCAGCAAGGCCGCGCCGCGCACGGCGAGCCAATGGCAGCAGGAGAGGGCGCGGCACAAGACCCCGCGCTGCGCGCGCTGCTCACGCGCCGCATCAACGAAACGCTGCAGGAGATGGCGGAGCCCTCAAGCAAGCCGCTCTACATTGCGTTAGGCGCGCATGCGGTGCTGCTGGGCGTCGGCCTCTGGCTCGTCAGGTGAGCCGGGAGCGATAAGCAGCGCTCAGAGCGCCAGCATCAGCTTCAGGTTCTGCACGGCGGCGCCACTGGCGCCCTTGCCCAGGTTGTCCAGCCGTGCAATCACCACCGCATGGCGGTGGTCTTCGTTCGGGAACACGCGGATCTCGAGCTCGTTGGTGTCGTTGAGCGCCAGCGCGTCGAGCTTGCCGTTGTCGGTTGGCGGCAGCACTTTCACGAACTGCTCGGGCGTGTTGCTCCTGGCGTAATGCGCGGCAATGGCGTCGTGCAGGTCGCCGGCCTTCGGCTTGCCGGGCAGCAGATCGAGGTGCAGCGGCAGCTGCACGAGCATGCCCTGCTTGAAATTGCCTACCGAAGGAATGAAGACGGGCCGGCGGGTGAGGCCGGTGTAATTCATGATTTCAGGAATGTGCTTGTGCTTGAGGCCGAGCGCGTAGGTTTCGAAAGGCGGCGCCTTGCCGCCCTCGTACTCCTCGATCATGGCCCGTCCGCCGCCCGAATAGCCGCTGACCGAGGGCAGCGAAACCGGAAAGTCGGCCGGCAGCAGGCCCGCATCGACCAGCGGCCGCACGATGGCGATGGCGCCCGTGGCATAGCAGCCCGGGTTGCCGACGCGGTCGGCCGCAGCCACGGCCTGCCAGTGGCCTTCCACCAGTTCAGGGAAGCCGAACACCCAGCCCGGCGCCACGCGGTGCGCGGTGGAGGCGTCGATGATCTTGGGCTTCTTGCCCGGCAGCTGGTCGATCAGCGCGACCGATTCACGGGCCGCGTCGTCGTGCAGGCACAGCACCACCAGGTCGACGCCCGCCATCAGCTCGCGCTTGGCGTTCACGTCTTTTCGCAGCTCGGGCGCTATGCTCACGAGTTCGATTTGCGGCATCGTCTGGAGCCGCTCGCGAATTTGCAAGCCGGTGGTACCGGCTTCGCCGTCGATGAAAACCTTGGCCATATCGGAGTATCCGTGGGGTCGCTAGAAGAAAGTACGTATTGACCGCAAGGTCACGTCGAGTATTGGTGCGCCGCACCATGATACAGTCCGCGGTTGTTCGCCGCCCCCAACCGTCAGGTTGCCGTCGCCCGCGAACAACAGAGCCAAAGACGCCTCAGACCCCAGATCTCCCGTTCTCAACTTCCTCCTTCCGAGAGACAACCCTCATGAAGATTCACGAGTACCAAGGCAAGGAAATTCTTGCCAAGTTCGGCGTGCCGGTGCCGCGCGGCATTCCGGCCTATACGGTCCAGGAGGCGGTCGAGGCCGCCCAGAAACTTGGAGGCCCGGTCTGGGTCGTCAAGGCCCAGATTCACGCGGGTGGCCGCGGCAAGGGCGGCGGCGTCAAGGTCGCCAAGTCCATCGAAGACGTCAAGAAGCTCGCCGGCGAAATCCTCGGCATGCAGCTCAAGACCCACCAGACCGGCCCCGAAGGCCAGAAGGTGCGCCGCCTCTACATCGAAGATGGCGCCGACATCAACAAGGAATACTACGTCTCGGCGGTGACCGACCGCGCGACGCAGAAGATCGCCTTCATCGCCTCGAGCGAAGGCGGCATGGACATCGAGGAAGTGGCCCACTCCACGCCCGAGAAGATCATCACGGTCTACGCCGATCCCAAGGAAGGCCTGACCGACGCGCAAGCCAAGGAAATCGCCGACGGCATCGGCATGCCGGCCGACTCGACCGCGCAAACGGTCGACATCCTGAAGAAGCTCTACACCTGCTACATGGAGACGGACGCCTCGCTGGTCGAGATCAACCCGCTCAACCGTGACAGCAAGGGCAACGTCATGGCGCTGGACGCCAAGTTCAACTTCGACAGCAACGCGCTGTTCCGCCACCCCGAAATCGTGGCCCTGCGCGACCTCGACGAAGAAGACGCAGCCGAAGTCGAAGCCTCCAAGTTCGACCTGGCCTACATCTCGCTGGACGGCAACATCGGCTGCCTGGTGAACGGTGCCGGCCTGGCCATGGCCACCATGGACACCATCAAGCTGTTCGGCGGCGAGCCGGCCAACTTCCTGGACGTGGGCGGCGGCGCCACCCCCGAGAAGGTCACCGAAGCCTTCAAGATCATGCTGAAGAACAAGAATGTCGAGGCCATCCTCGTCAACATCTTCGGCGGCATCATGAAGTGCGACACCATCGCCACCGGCGTGATCGCAGCCTGCAAGGCCGTGAACCTGCAAGTGCCGCTGGTCGTGCGCATGAAGGGCACCAACGAAGTCGAAGGCAAGAAGCTGCTGGCCGATTCGGGCCTGCCGATCATCAGCGCCGACACCATGGCGGAAGCGGCCCAGAAGGTCGTGGCAGCAGTCAAGAAGGCCTAAGGAACAAGTCATGTCGATCTACATCAACAAAGACACCAAAGTCATCACGCAGGGCATTACCGGCAAGACCGGTCAGTTCCACACCGAGAAGTGCCAGGAATACGCGAACGGCAAGAACGCCTTCGTGGCGGGCGTGAACCCGAAGAAGGCCGGCGAGTCGATCTTCAACATCCCGATCTTCGGTTCGGTGAAGGAAGCCGCTTCGCAAACCGGCGCCACCGTGTCGGTGATCTACGTGCCGCCGGCAGGCGCCGCGGCCGCCATCTGGGAAGCCGTCGAGGCCGACCTGGACCTGGCGATCTGCATCACCGAAGGCATTCCGGTTCGCGACATGCTCGAAGTGCGCAACAAGATGAAGGCCAAGGAAGCGGCCGGCGGCAAGAAGACGCTGCTGCTGGGCCCCAACTGCCCCGGCCTGATCACGCCCGACGAAATCAAGATCGGCATCATGCCCGGCCACATCCACCGCAAGGGCCGCATCGGCGTGGTCTCGCGCTCGGGCACGCTCACGTATGAAGCCGTGGCTCAACTGACGGAAATCGGCCTGGGCCAATCGTCGGCAGTCGGCATCGGCGGCGACCCGATCAACGGCCTGAAGCACATCGACGTGATGAAGGCATTCAACGACGATCCGGACACCGACGCGGTCATCATGATCGGCGAAATCGGCGGACCGGACGAAGCCGACGCCGCCCGCTGGTGCAAGGAACACATGAAGAAGCCGGTGGTCGGCTTCATCGCCGGTGTCACCGCCCCTCCCGGCAAGCGCATGGGCCACGCCGGCGCACTGATCTCGGGCGGCGCCGACACGGCCGATGCCAAGCTCGCCATCATGGAAGAGTGCGGCTTCACCGTAACGCGCAACTTCTCGGAGCTGGCAAAGCTGCTCAAGGCACAGCTCTAAACCGCAGCAGCTCCCCTCTCTGCGCACCACGCAAAAAGAAAAAAGCGCCCGCAAACCCTGCGGGCGCTTTTTTCACTACAACACAGTGGAAAAGAGACATGGAACTCCTTCAAAGCACCGATTTCTGGATCGGCCTGGTCAAGATTGTCTGGATCAACATCATTCTTTCGGGTGACAACGCCGTGGTGATTGCGATGGCTGCCCGTTCCCTGCCGCCCGCGCAGCAGCAGAAAGCCGTGCTGTTCGGCTCCGGCGCGGCCGTGGTGCTGCGCATCGTGCTGACCATCGTCGCCGCCAGGCTGCTGGCGCTGCCGTACCTGCAGATCGTCGGCGGCCTGCTGCTGCTGTGGATCGGCCTGCAGCTTTTGGGCGAAGAAGAAGAGGATGACGGCGAGGCCAAGGAATACGGCAGCATGCTCGCCGCCGTGCGCACCATCCTGCTGGCCGACCTGGTCATGAGCCTGGACAACGTCATTGCCGTGGCGGCTGCCGCGCAAGGCAGCATGGTGCTGCTGGTGCTCGGCCTCGCAATCAGCATTCCGCTGGTGATTTTTGGCAGTACGCTCATGATCAAGCTCATGGAACGTTTTCCGATCATCGTCATGCTGGGCGCCGCCCTGATCGGCTGGGTCGGCGGTGAAACCATTGCAAGCGACGTCTCGCTGCATGGCGTGCTCGCGGCCAACCCCTGGCTGCACTATGCGGCCGCGGCCGCCGGTGCATTTTTCGTCGTGGCCGCCGGCCGCTTGCTGCAGCAGCGCGCCCGCGCCTCGGCCGGGCACTGACGCCGCGCGCCTCGCTTGTACAAAATGGTGAGCGTCGGCGCGTCCCTTTTCTCCAATCGGCCCGCGCTGTCCTGGGAGTTTGCCGCGTTGACCGACGTGGGGCGCGCGCGTGCCCACAACGAGGACGACCTCCATGTCGATCCGGCGCTAGGCCTTGCCGTGCTGGCCGACGGCATGGGCGGCTACAAGGGTGGCGAAGTGGCCAGCGCCATGGCGGTGTCGCTGGTGCATGCCAGCTTTGCCCGTTGGTTTGCGCAAGCCGGTCCCCAGGCGCCCGCACGGGTGATACGGCGCGCCCTGCAGGCCGCCACCGACGAGGCGAATTCGGCGATTCTCGAAGCCGGCATCTCCAACGAGGAGCTGCAGGGCATGGGAACGACCCTGGTGCTGGCTGCTTTTCGGCCGCAGCGCGTGCTGGTCGGCCACATAGGCGATTCGCGCTGCTACAGGCTTCGCAACAACAAGCTCGAGCAGCTCACGCGCGACCATTCGCTGCGCCAGCAGCAGCTCGACGCGGGCGCAATCACCGCCGAGGAGGCGCTGCATTCGCCGCACCGAAACCTGGTGACGCGAGCGGTCGGCGTCGAGGCACAAGTCGTGCTTGAAATGCACGAACACACCGCAAGGCCCGACGACCTGTATATGCTGTGCTCCGACGGGCTCAGTGAAATGATCTCGGATGCGCAGCTTTTCACGCTTTTGAACCACGATGTCGAGCTCCAGCAGAAAGCAGCACTTTTGGTTGCAATTGCAAACGACAATGGCGGACGGGATAACATTTCGGTTGTCCTGGCAAGAGCGCGTGTCCAAGATGCGCCTTCTGCCGCCTAGCCCCGGGCCCGAGCGACCGCCGGTCGCCGTGCCTGCCACCAACCAATTTCTGTAAATCGGGGAGTCGGCAATGCCGAAAATGATCATTTCGATCGATGGCGTTGTCATCGAACAAGTGGCGCTCGCCAAGGACCGGACTACGCTGGGACGGCGCGCCTACAACGACATCGTCATCGATAACCTGGCGGTCAGCGGCGAGCATGCCGTGCTGCACATGCGCGGCGGCGAAGTCGAAATCGAGGACCTCAACAGCACCAACGGCACCTACGTCAATGCGCTCGTGGTCCAGAAGCAGGTGCTCAAGGACAGCGACGTCATTGAGCTCGGCGGCTGTCGCATTCACTTTCGCGCCCGCAACAACCTGGAGCCCGGCGCGGGCTCGGTACACAACGTGTCGGACGATTTTTCGTCCTCCATTCCCCTCTCGTCCGCGCCGACCGAGGCCGGTGCGCTGGTCGAAATGGGCGTGCCGGTACTGCGCGAGCTCTCGGACACGGGTGCCGGCCAGGACCTGCCGCTGCAGAAGGTTGTCACCACCATCGGCAAGCCCGGCGTTGCCGTGGCGGTTGTCACGCGCCGGCGCCAAGGCTATGTAGCGGCCAGCGTCATGGGCGAGGTCAGGCTCAACGGCAATCCCCTCGGTACCGACGCCGTCGGGTTGCAGGAACTCGACGTGCTGGAACTCGGCGGCGCCACGCGCATGCAGTTCGTGCGGGTCTGAACTCAGGCCCGCGTAGCGCCGACGCCATGAATGCGCTCCGGCGGCATTGGCCACGCATCGTCATTACTCTGCTGCCGGTTTTGCTTGCCCTGGCGCATGCCACCGGTGCCTGGCGCCTGAGCGTGCTCGACCACCTCGACCACTTGATCTACGACACCCGCCTGCGCGCCACCATGCCGGGCACGCTCGACCCCCGTATCGTGATCGTGGACGTCGACGACGCCAGCCTGGCGCGGCAGGGGCAATGGCCCTGGGCGCGAGACAAACTGGCCCGGCTGACCAGGGAACTCACGGGGCGCCAGCAGGCGGCGGTGCTGGGCTTCGACGTGATGTTCGTCGAGCCGGACCGAAGCTCCGGCCTCGACAAGCTGCGGCAGATTGCGCGCGGGCCGCTGCGCGACATGCCCGGCCTTGCTGCTGAAATCGAACGCGTGGCGCCATCGCTCGACAACGACGCCATCTTTGCCAAGGCCTTGGACGGCCAGCGCGTGGCCCTGGGCTATTACTTCACGCGAACTGAGAAGCCCGGCGCCAAGGGACAGTTGCCGGCGGCGCCGCTGTTGCTACCCGAGGCCTTTCCGGCGGACCATGGCTACGCCACGGCGTGGAACGGCTTCGGCGCCAACCTGCCGGTGCTGGCGGCTGCCGCGCCGGCATCGGGTTTTCTCAATACGCTGGTCAGTTCGAGCGACGAAGGCATCATTCGCACCGTGCCGCTCATCGCGCGCTATGAGGGCGACCGCGGCCGGCCCGGGTATTACGAATCGCTGGGGCTGGCCGTCTACAGGCTTGCCACTGGCACGCCCCCCGTGCTGCCGGCCTTTGCATCGGGCGGCGCCGTGCCCCGGCTGCAATCGCTCATCGTGGGCGGCCTGCGCTTGCCGGTCGACACAACAGCCAGCATGCAGGTGCCGTTCCGCGGTCCGGGCGGGGCGAATGGCGGCTCGTTCCGCTATGTGCCGGCCACCGACGTGCTCGAGGGCCGGCTCGCGCCGGGCGAACTGAAGGGTCGCATCGTGCTCGTGGGCGCGACAGCACCAGGTTTGCAAGACCTGCGCGCCACGCCGGTAGGCGCGGCGTTTCCCGGTGTCGAGGTGCATGCCAACGTGGTGTCGGCCATGCTCGACCGCCGCTTGCTCGCGGTGCCCGACTACGCGCCCGGCTACGAAGTGCTGAACGTGCTGGCCGCGGGGCTTGTGCTGGCGCTGGGCCTGACGCTGCTGCCGGCGCCGCGCGCCGTTGTGCTCGGCATCGTCACCGTTGTCGTGCTGGTCGGCGTGAATGCGTGGCTCTACCGCAGCCACAGTCTTGTGCTTCCGCTGGCGTCCGCCCTGGCCATGGCCGCGTTGGCTTTCATCTCCAACATGGGTTGGGGCTACTTCATCGAGGCCCGCGCGCGCCGCGGGCTGGCGCGGCTTTTCGGCACCTACGTGCCGCCCGAACTGGTAGACGAAATGCTCGTGACCCCCGGCCGCTACAGCATGCGCGCCGAGAGCAAGAACATGACCGTCATGTTCTGCGACATGCGCGAGTTCACCCGCCTTTCGGAGCAGATGACTCCGGCCGAGCTGCAGGCCTTTCTCAACACCCTGTTCAACCGGCTCACCAGCGTGATCAGCGCGCACCGCGGCACCGTCGACAAATACATGGGCGATTGCGTCATGGCCTTCTGGGGTGCGCCCATCGACACCCCCGAGCACGCCACCCTTGCCGTGCGCGCCGCGCTCGAAATGGCCGAAGCCGTGCGCGACATCAACAAGCTTCACGTTGCCGACGGGCGCCCCCAGATCAGCGTGGGCATCGGCATCAACAGCGGCGTGATGAGCGTCGGCGACATGGGCTCGGCGGCGCGGCGCAGCTACACCGTCGTCGGCGATGCGGTCAACCTCGCTGCCCGGCTTGAAGGCCTGAGCGCGCACTACGGCGTGGAGATTGTGGCCAGCGGCGTCACCCGCGAGCTCGCGCCCGGCTTTCTCTGGCAAGAGCTCGACAGCGTGCTCGTCAAAGGCAAGGCCCAGGCCGTGGCCGTATTCACGCCGCTCGGCCCTAGCACCAGCCCGCAGACGGGGGCCGCGCAGCAGCACGCCGAGCAACTGCATCGCTGGGCCGGCGTTCTTGACGCCTACCGTCGCCAAGACTGGGCCGCAGGCCGCAACTTGCTGGATCCGCTGCTCGCGGCGGATGCCAAAAAAGTCCTTTACCAGCTCTACGCCCAGCGATTAGCCTCCATGGCATTGCGGCCATACGACCCTGAATGGGACGGCGCAACCCGGTTCGAAACCAAATGACGACAGGCACAAGCAAAGGGACTTTCACAATGCAGGTTCGCGTGCTGGGTTGCTCGGGCGCCATCGCCAAGGACTGCCGGACCACATCCTTCCTGGTCGACACCGACCTGCTCGTCGATGCCGGCACCGGCGTGGGCGACCTCACGCTCGACGAAATGGCCGGCATCGACGACGTAGTGCTTACTCACTGCCACCTCGACCACATCGCCGCGCTCCCCCTCATGCTCGACGCCGTCGGCGCCCGCCGCACCCGCCCCGTGCGCGTGCACGCCCTGCGCTCCACCATCGAGGCGCTGCGGGCCCATGTGTTCAACAACGTTATTTGGCCGGACTTCGAGACCATTCCGAGTCCGCAGGCGCCCTTCGTGAGCTTTCACGACATAACAGTCGGCCAAGTCCTGCAGCTTGGCAGCGCCACGCCCAAGCGCATCGAGGTTCTCCCCGCCGTGCACACCGTGCCCGCCTGCGGCTTTGCCGTATGCCGCGCCGATGGTGGCGCCAACTGGGTGTTTACCGGCGACACCGAACGCAACGCCCCCTTCTGGGACCGCGTCAATGCGCTGGACGTGGCCATGCTGGTCATCGAAACCGCCTTCAGCAACCGCGAGCAGGCGCTGGCGGAACGCAGCCTGCACCTGTCGCCGCATGTGCTGGCCGACGAGCTGGCGCATATCGATCCGGGCAAGCAGTACCCGATCTACATCACGCACACAAAGCCAGCAGAGACCGAAGAAATCATGAGCCAGATCCAGTTGCTGGCTGGGCACCAAGTGCCGGGGTTGGCTCAGCGGGATATCCGGTGGTTGAAGGCGAATGGGGTGCTGACCTTTTGAGCCGCCGGAGGACTGGCATGACAAATTTGTCACGCATTTGAGCCTTTGTAAGCGATTTATGTCACTCAATGTAACTTGTGTAGGCATGAAGTGACGGGTTTCGTCGGCCAAAGGCTCGAAACGGGGTGGCACAGATGCTGCGATATGTACTGCGCGCCGGGCTTGGTTCCCGGGCTGTACAAACCAACCTGGAGTTTTTGAATGAACCGTCGTTCTATCGCACGCAACGTGCAAAAGGGTTTCACCCTTATCGAATTGATGATCGTTGTGGCGATCATTGGCATCTTGGCTGCGGTGGCTCTGCCGGCGTATCAGGATTACATCGTGAAGTCTAAGTGGGCCGTCAACATCACTGAAGTTGAAGGCGTCAAGTCCGCGGTTAAGGCATGTATGGACGATTCGGCTGGCGACGGTACTCTTTGCGATACGTTGGCAGATCTGCAAAAGTATGGCTACGCGGGTACTGCGTTGACGACTCCCAAGTATGGAAGCATCGTAGCTTTGACCGGCACGGCCGGAACTGCAGGTACACCTCCCACTCCTGGTAAGGTGAACATCGCTTTCACCGGGACCGCGGAAGTGAAATCGTTGGTTTATAACGCCGATTGCGCGATCAACGCTGGCGGCAATATTGCATGTGTTGCAACAGCTGCTGACACTCTTGGTAACTATGTGAAGACCACGGGCCGCTAATTACTGCTCATTGAAAAGATATATGTCAAACCGCCTTCGGGCGGTTTTTTCATTTGTTTTTAACCGTTGATGCGCTACGCCATCCGCGGAAGTTTTCACAACATCCGGGATTAAAAAACTGGATTGCACGGTTCGAGTGCGCACTCCATCACCGAAGGCGTGGCTGTTCGAACCAGCAAATTGCTCCAAATGGACAGCCACGGCAGGTAGCAACGAGGTCATGTTGATCTCACCACTCCTGCATGAGAGCCGTGAGCGCCTACTAGCAGAACGTGACATTTAGCTGCACGGCTGCCTAGTCGACGTCGGCGTCAGCGCTGGGGTTTGCTCCGAAGTCGAGCGCCTAGTTGCAGTGGCGCTAGAGCCGGTTGCCTCGCCACGATCTAGTTCGGAGCACCGCCGACGTCACGATTCTGGCTAGGCCGATGATGTCGGCTCGGCTCCCGCATCGGCCGAGCCCTTCCGAGCACTCGCTCAAATTCCATCTCGACCGGTTTTCTCGTTGCCCCGGCTGGAAGACTAGTCAACTGCTTATCGCAGATCGGTCGATTCCTCGAGCGTCCGGGTCGCCCGCGGCGTGCAAAAGCTCTGCGTTTCTGACAAACGGTAGCTTTAAGGCGGCGAGTGGTTCTTCGCCGTAGTAACAATTCGCGCGACAAACGTTACCATAAGAAACGTTATTCAACCGATTGACACCTAGGTCTGGGACCGGGGCGCGCAATGAAAACATCAACTCTGTTACCGCAAGCGCAAAAGGGCTTCACCTTGATCGAGGCGATGACTGTGGTTGCCGTCGTGGCTATCTTGGCCGCGCTCGCGGCACCATCGTTCACGACGATGATTGCCAATCAAAGAGTGTCATCCGCAGCACAGGAATTGCAGACCCTGTTCGAGTTCGCCCGTGCCGAGAGCGTTTACAAGCGCACTGAAAGCACCGTTACCGCGACGGGCCAGAAGTGGCAGGTCAAAGTAGGGAATCAAGTGCTGCGCGAGGCCACGCTGTCCGATGTGGTCAGCGTCGAGCCCGACTCCGCTGGGGGTGTGGCCTTCGAAGCCTCGGGCCAGGCCCGACCTGCTGCCGGTAGCGCCCCGTACACGCTGTCCTTTTCCACGACCAATGCAACGCGCGTGCAGTGTCTCAGCGTGAGCGGGCCGGGCTTGGTGCGCGTGCAACGTGTGGCAACCGGCGAGGCCTGCCCATGAGGTCCGGCGGTTTTGTCGGAGTTTCTTCCATGAAAGTCTCCCGTTCATCTTCTTCTTCGCCGTCCCGGCAGGCGGGCTTGAGCCTTATCGAGGTTCTCATGGCCGTTCTGCTGGTGAGCATTGGCCTGCTCGGCGCCGCAGGCATGCATGTGCGCGCCATCGGATTCACCACCGACACCGAGCGGCGCCAGATGGCCTCCATGGTTGCCTCCGAACTGATGGAGACGATGCGCGGCGACACGCTCACCGCCCTGGATGCGAATGGCGCGCCAAAGGTGGATTTGGGCGGCTACGCGAAAGCGGCGGGAGCAGAACTGGCGGCCGTTGCTGCGAACGACTGCAAGCCGTTGGCCGCCGAGCCGGCCAAACGGCTGGGTTGCTGGGGCGCACGGGCCAAGCAGCTCATGCCTGAATTGCCGGATGCTCTTCTCACGAGCAACTTCATCGTCGGCCTCGATGTAGGCAGCGGCGTCATCTCGGTCACCGTCGCCTGGCCGGTCAAGAAGGGTCAATGTCTGGATGGAACCGACAATGATTTTTGCTCATACACGTTGCGATCGAGGCTCTGAGTCCATGTTGCGTACATATCAGCAGTTGGCGCACGGCCGCACGATCGATCGCTCTTGCGAGGCCCAGCGAGGAGTTTCGCTGGTGGAACTCATGGTGGCGGTGGCGGTAGGCCTCTTCGTCATTCTGATTGCCACCACAATATATATGGAAGGGTTGCGTAACTTCGGTTTTCGCACAAGTCAGAGCGAGAACCTCGGCAACAGCCGTTACGCGCTGGGAGCCCTGGACAACGAGTTCACGAAGGCCGGCTATCGGCGCGACCCGACGCAGGCCATGGAGCAGGCGTTTCCAGCGGACGAAGCTGCGCATCCCAACGGCTGCCAGTTCGCCGCGGGCCAGGCGATGTACGCGGTCAACGCCAGCACTTTGTGCATTCGCTACCAGGCGCGCGACAACGACGAGAAAGACTGTGCGGGATCGGCGGCGGGCATCGCCGGGCTGAAGGCGTATGAAGCACCGCCCGCGCCGGCCCTGGGCGCGGGTATGTTCGTCGAAAAGTACTTCCTCAGTGGGGAAGCGCTGGCTTGCCAGGCCGGCAGTCAGGCCGACCCCAACAAGCAGGAAGTGGCCGCCGGCGTTCGCGGCGTGCATTTCGAATTCGGCGTCGGCAAAGGCAGCGACTCGCTCGCCGAGCGTCGCGTCGAGCAATTCAAGACGGCCATTCCTACGGGCGACGACGTCATCCGTTCGTTGCGTTATGCCGTGCTGCTGGCGAGTACGACCGAGAGGGTCACGGGGGGCATCGACTCGTCGGTGTGCGACCGATGGACAGGCGCAGGGGGCGACGTCGCCAATTGCGACACCAGCAAGGGCCAGCTCTACCAGCTTGCGAGCGGCTCCCTCACGTTAAGAAACCTGATGCCATGAGCGCGCCACACCACTCTTTGTCTTCTTCCCGGCGCGAGCGCCAGCGCGGAGCCGCGCTGTTCGTCGCGATGATCATGATGCTGCTGGTGTTGGTACTGGCGGTGGTTGGAATGCGCAGCGTCACGCTCGAGGCGCGCATCGCGGGCAACATGCTCGAAAGCCAGAAACTTCAAGAGACGGCGGACGGCGCGCTGCGCGAAGGTGAACGCACTATCCAGAAGTACGGCATATCGCTTGCCAAGTGCGCGGATGGTGCGACCACCCCCCTCGACGGGGTCAAGCCCTGCTACGTTGCCGAGGCCCGCACCGATGTCCTCGGATTGAACACGTCGTTTACCACCCATGCCGCTGCTACGGGGTTCGCGGCGCCTTACGCCTCCTGGTACCCGCGCTACATCTCCACCGTCTGTCCCAAGGGGTCGAGCGCCACATCGGCGCTCGAGGCCGCAAATGCCGGCTGCACTGAGTTCTATGAACTCAATGCCCAGGCCACCGCGGACGACGACGTGCAAATCTGCGGGCCGCAGGCGTTTTGCCTGCGCTCCACGGTCAATCTGTTCATCAAATAATCGAGGAGGGCTGAAATGGCTCGTTCCACCGGTTCAAACCGCTCACCCTTTCGCATCTTTCATACGCTCGGCTTGCTCGCGGCCGCTGCGGCCTTGCTGTTCGGCCAGCACCTGGCTACCGCGCAGGACAGCGGAGACACGGGCCTGGCACAGACGCCGCTGTTCGTGAGCGAGAGCAACCCGCCGCTGAACATGCTGGTGATGGGGCGCGACCACAAGCTCTACTACGAGGCCTACAACGATGCCTCCGATCTGAACGGTGACGGCGTGATCGACGTGGGCTACAAACCCGACCAGATCGATTACTACGGCTACTTCAACAACAACGCCTGCTACGAATACAGCAACGACAAGTTCACGCCGGTCGCGGCTGCCACGGGTGCCAAGAACAAGATATGTGCAGGCGGAACCCGTTGGAGCGGCGACTTCCTGAACTATCTGTCCACATCGCGCATGGACGCCATCCGCCGGGTGCTCTACGGCGGAACGCGCGTGACCGACACCACCGCCAGCACCGTTTTGCAGGCGGCCTATCTGCCTCGTGACGCGCATTCCTGGGGCAAGGCGTACGACCCGGCCCGCGACGGCACCGTCTACAACATCAGCGACTACGCGCCGCTGGCACAGCCGGTGAGCGGCACGCGCCATCTCTTTGCCGTGACCACACTGGGCGAAAGCGGCGACAACGCGATCCCCCGTCTGCGAGTACTCAACGACTCGAAGTTCCAGATCTGGGACTGGGTTTCCAAAGAGGGAACGGCGGGACAAGAGCTTTGCTTGGGCGGAGTGGCATGCGCAACCAACGGCACTTCGGCATTCGAGATCTTGCCGAGCAGCGCATATCGCAATCTGACCATCATGACGTGGAAGAAGACCGACAAATCGGAGACGCCGCCGAACGCGTCGCAAATGAAGAAGTTCTTCGACTCCAACGGTAAAAATACGAACCTGTGCGGCACGGGCCCGATCAGTTCGATCGACACGACAGGCGCAAACAACAACCCCTTCAACGGCACCAATGGCTGCACCCACGACAACTACCTGACAGAGATCCAGGGTGAGATCTACATCCCTGCGGTGGGCACCTACACCTTTGGCGTTGATGGAGACGACGCCGTGGAGGCCACGGTAGATGGCAAGGACTGGGGCTGGTATGGCGGCCATGGCGGAGACCGCAGCCAGGCCGGTTTGCAAAGCCACTCAAAAGACATCACGTTTACCACTGCAGGATGGAAGACGGTGAATTTCCGCCATGTCGAAGGATCGGGCGACGACAACTGGGGGCTGGCGATGAAGATCACGCGGAACGCCAGCGTCATCACGACCCACAAGATCCGGGTGGAAACCTGCTCCAGCAACGACTCGGCCTTGCGTGAAGCCAGCTGCAAGGCCTATCCGAACAGCGGCGGCACGCCCGTCTACAAGCCCACAGGCTTGCTGCACGATTTCGGTGAAAACAACAAGATGTACTTCGGCCTGCTCTCTGGCTCGTACCAGAAGAACATCGCGGGGGGTATCCTGCGGCGCAACATCAGCAGCTTTGCTGACGAGGTCAACCCACAAACGGGCGTATTCCAGACCGGCGTCGCCGGCGTGGTTGCCAACATGGACCGCCTGCGCCTGATCGGCTTCAACGGCAGCCAGTACAACGATTGCGGCTGGATCGCCGACGGTCCCATCAGCGGCAAGACCGATCCGTCGATATGTTCGATGTGGGGCAACCCCGTCGGCGAGATGATGTTCGAGACGCTGCGCTATTTTGGTGGAGCTACCGGTCCGCACAGTCAGTACGACTACGGCAGCGGGGCGAAGGACAGCATAGATCCGCTGAATCTTTCCAAGCCTGACTGGGTGTCGCCCTACGCGGCAAAACCAAACGGCGGCGGCTACCAGCATTGCGCGCGTCCGGTAATGACGGTGGTCAGCGACATCAATCCTTCGTATGACACGAAAATGCCGGGTAGCCGCTTCCAGTCCATCGCAGTCAATGCGGACGCACTGACCGGCTTCAACGTGGCCAACGAGGTTGCGGCCATCGGCACGGCCGAGGGCATCAATGGCAAGAACTTCTTCATCGGCCAGTCGACCTCGACCAATGCGAACGGCGCACCGTCTGTGAAGACGGTCGACGATCTCTCATGGGTGCGCGGCCTCTCGCCCCAAGAGCCCAGCAAGGAAGGCAGCTATTACTCCGCGGGGGTCTCGCGTTTTGGTGCCAACAACGCTGTTTTTGGCAATGCCCGGGGCAAGAACCGGCTGATGACGTATTCGGTAGCCATCGCTTCCCCGTTGCCCGAGATTCGGTTTCCGGTAGGCAATAGCCGATTCGTGACGATCTCCCCTTTTGCCAAGTCTGTTACCGGCTACAACATCGATCCCACGCGCTTCGCGCCGACCAACCAGATCGTGGACTACTACGTCGACCGCATCGCCAACACCGGCGCAGCCGACCAGAATGCCAACATCAACGGTGGGCGGCCCTATGCAGAGTTCCGCATCAACTACGAGGACGTGGAGCAGGGCGCCGACCACGACATGGACGCCATCTCGCGTTACACCGTTGCGCTACAGGCGGACGGCAGCGTGAAGGTCGACATGCTGTCCGAATACGCCGCCGGCGGCATCGGGCAGCACATGGGCTATGTGATCTCCGGTACCAACCAGGACGGCATGTATCTGGAGGTGCGGGACAAGGACACGGGTTCGGTGTACTACGCGCTGAACACGCCTCCCAGCCGCGCGCCTGGCTATTGCGTCGGGAAATCCAACGATTCGGAGTGCGCCAACCTGCCGCTCACGGCCAGTCGGACCTTCACGCCCAGCACCACGGGTTCTTCGGGTAGCTTCCTCAAGGGCCCTCTGTGGTACGCCGCCAAATACGGTATGCCGGGGCGTGATCCCGCCTCGGTCGCGGGCGATCCGGACAACTATTTCCTGGTCACCAACGCCACCACGCTGAAGGCGCAGATGACCAAGGCCTTCAACGATATCTTGCAGAACACCAATTCGGTGACGGCTGTGTCGGTGGACGTGCCCGGCGGCACCATCGCTTCGGGCGCAGATATCTACCGCACCCGCTTCGAGGCCGAAGGCTGGGTCGGTGACGTAATCCGCGACAGGCTGACGGATAACGCCACCACCGGCTTGAACTACGTGCGTCAGTGGAGCGCAGCAGAGCAGCTGGCCGCGCGCACAACGCCCCGGAATATTCTTTATGCGGGTGCAGGCGCCACCACGCCCACCCTACGTCCATTCACCTTTGCGGGCATTGGTGGGCAGACGGCCGATGCGGCCTGGCTCACCGCGCTCAACAGGAACCCTGCCACCAACCAGGCAGATGCCAGGGCCGAACAGCGCATCAGCTTCCTGCGCGGCGAGAGCGAGACGTTCCGTGCCCGCAAGGTCCTGCCCAGCGGCAAGCCCAATCTGCTCGGCGACATCGTCAATTCGTCGCCGCTGCGCGTCAAGGGCGCGCTCTACCGGACAACAGCTGCGGATGCATTGGAGGGCACAGGCAGCAACTACGCCGACTTTGTCACCGGTCAGGCAAGCAAGCCGGAGATGATCTATGTGGGCGCCAACGACGGCATGCTCCACGCCTTCCGTGCCGAGAACGGCGTGGAGGAGTTCGCGTTTATTCCTACGGCGTTGCGCAACAGTCTGAACACGCTCACCGCGCCCGATTACGGCAAGAAAGACGGCACATCGCACCGCTACTACGTCGACGGCTCACCGGTTGCCTCTGACGTGTATTTCGGCGGAGCGTGGCACAAGGTGATGATCGGCAGCCTGGGCGCTGGCGGCAGGCAAGTGTTTGCGCTGGACATCACCGACCCCACGTCGCCCCAACTGCTGTGGGAGTTCGGGTCCGATCAGAACGCCAACATGGGCAACTCCCTGCCGCAGCCGACCATCGCACGGCTCAATGATCCGGCGACTGGCAAAGGCAAGTGGGTTGCCCTGGTGCCCGGCGGTTATCAAGGGGGCAACAGCACCGCGGGCGGTGGCGGTGCCAGCCTGTTCGTCCTGGATGTTTCGAATGGCGCCGTGCTCCGGCAATTCAATCTGGATGGCGGCATGTCAGCTGACGAGTTGACGGCGTCACTGCCCCTGGGCAACGGGCTCTCGCGTGCAACCGCCGTGGATAACACCCGCGATGGCAAGGTGGACCTGGCCTACGCGGGTGACTTGGCGGGCAACGTGTGGCGCTTCGACATAAGCAGCGGCGACGTCTCGGCGTGGACGGTGCAGAAGTTCTTCACTGCCAAGGCCGCAGACGGCAAGCGCCAGGCGATCACGGCGGCTCCCTATGTGGTGCCGCACCCCACGGGCAAGGGCGATCTGGTGATCATTGGCACCGGCCGCCTGTTGACGGCCAGCGACAAGAGCAGCACGCAGAGGCAGACCGTGTATGGCGTTTGGGAGCGCTACAACGAAAGGGGCGTGGCGGCGCCCACACCATTGCCGACCGCAGCCAAGGGACGCGCCGATATGCAGAGCCAGTCGTTCGCGGAACTGGACACCGGCTCAGGCAACTTCTCGCTCACGAACAACACAGTGCAGTGGTACAAGACCGACACGACTGCCAAGCGGGACATCGATGTCGAAAAGTGGGGGTGGATGGTAGACCTGCCACGCAACGGCGAGAAGGTGGTCTATGACATGACGCTGTACGGCCGGGGGCTGTTCCTTTCGTCGGTGCGGACTTCAGACGATCCTTGTGCGGCGGGCATGAGCGGCACGATCTACGGCATCGATCCGAATGGCGGCGGCCGAACCGATTACGTCGTGTTCGACATGAACGGCGATGGATTTTTCAATGGCGCCGATGCAATGGCCGGCGGCCAGGTCAGTGGCACAGGAACGGGTGCGGGCAGGCAGACCATTCGCGGAGAGCGGGTGTTCGACCCCGAAGCAAACGCCGAGCGGCGCGTCAACCACGGTTTGCAGTTCGGCCGTCAAAGCTGGCGCAAGCAGCCGCCGAATCCGAGCTGATCTTTTTGAAGGAGAAACCAGTGCGCAATGCTGAAAAGGGCTTCACCCTGATCGAGCTGATGATCACAGTGGCCATCGTCGGCATTCTTGCGGCGATCGCTTATCCGTCATACACGGAGTACGTGATGCGGTCCCGGCGCGTAGAAGGGCAGAACCTGCTCAATGACGCAGCCGCCCGGCAAGAGCGTTTCAGGGCGCAGAACGGCGTGTACGCCGGCGCCGGCGAGTTGGACAAACTGAAGCTGCCAACAGGCCTCGCATCGCAAAACGGCTACTACACGCTGACCTTGGATGTGGTCGCCGACGACGGTGGCTTCACATTGAAGGCGACCCGCGCAGGGGCGCAGGCTGCGGATCGCAAGTGTGGCGACTTCACTTTGAATGCCAAGGGAGCCAAGGGCATGGCAGCCGATAGTCCGGGAACAGCGGCGACTTGCTGGCGCTAAGCCCCCTCACACCGCACGTGTAGAAGGACGGGGACAAAAGCGGTTGGCACAATCGAGCGGATGACGCTTCGAGCCATGCCCTTCGAGGCGCCCGCACCCGCCTCCGCTGCAAAAATCGGCCACGCCGTGCGTGCGGGGCTGATCGCATTCCCCTTTCTCTGCCCACTCGTCGGCGGGCCATCGGTCAATGTCTGGCAACTGATGGCAACTTGGGCGTGCGTTGCGGGACTGCTTGCGATTGGACCAGCCGCGCGCCCCAAGCAGGAGATATGGGTTTGGCTGGCGACGGGTGCGATTGCCGTGGTGCTGTCAGCGCGTGGGGAGCCTATTTCTTATTGGCTGCCGGTTTGCGCGACCCTGGCCGGTATTGCAGCTGCGGCCTGCGCGGGCGCCGGCATCGCCCAGGGCGGCCCCTCCGCCCCAGCGGTTCTGGCGACGGGCATTCTCGCGGCCGGCCTCGTCAGCGCCGTGCTCGGCCTGCTCCAGTACTACGGCCTGGCCGAACCGCTGGTGCCCTGGACCACCACCCCCGCGCTCGGCCAGGCGTACGGCAACCTGCGCCAGCGCAATCAGTTCGCCACGCTGATCAGCATGGCGCTGGTGGCGGCGCTCTGGATCCACGCCGCGCAGCCGTCGCTGCAGATCAGGCGTTGGCTGGTGGCGGCTGCTTTGCTGCTGTTGGTGGCCGCAGCGGCGTCGACGTCGCGCACCGGGCTGCTTCAGCTGCTGTCGATCGTGGGGGTCGCAACGTTGATCGCGTGGCGTGAACGCCGCAGCGCGCCTGTAACTGACACGAAGCATTTCAGCCTGCCCCCGCCGCTCGTGCTGGTGGCGATGGTCCCGATCTATTTCGCCATCGCCTGGTTGCTGCCGCAGCTCACCGCCAGCGAGGTCGAAGGCATGATGCGCCGCCTGCAGGAAGGCGCCCCAGGCGACCACACGCGGATGATTCTCTGGCGCAATGTGCTCACGCTGATTGCCGAGCATCCATGGACGGGGTGGGGCTGGGGCGAACTGGCCTTTGCGCACTACAGCACGCTGTATTCAGGGCCACGGTTCCCGGAGATCCTGGACAACGCGCACAACCTGCCGCTGCACCTGGCCGTGGAATTGGGCATTCCGGCCTCGGTGCTGATCTGCGGCGGGTTCATCTGGATGGTGCTGGCGGCGCGGCCCTGGCGCGAGCGCGATCCGGCGCGGCTGATGGCGTGGGGCATGCTGGGTGCGATCGTGCTGCACAGCCTGCTGGAATATCCGCTCTGGTACGGGCCGTTCCAACTGGCGTTCGGGCTGTGCCTGGGAGTGCTGTGGCCGGCGCGAGTTGCTTCGTCGCGGCAACGGTTCAATGCCAAGTGGCTCAACGCGCCGGTGTTGCCCGCCGTGGCGGCCACCGTGCTGGCGGCGGTGGTCGGCTACGCCACATGGGACTACATCCGCATCAGCCAGATCTACCTGCCGCGCGACGAGCGTTTGCCGGCTTACGAAGACGACACGCTGGCCAAGGCGAAGAAGTCCTGGCTCTTCGCACGGCAGGTGGGTTTTGCCGAACTGACGCTCACGCGGGTTACCACCGCCAACGCCGCCGAGATTCATTCTCTGGCCGCGCGAATCCTGCATTTCTCGCCCGAGCCCCGCGTGATCGTCAAGCTGATCGAAAGCGCCGAACTGACGGGGCGGGGCCAAGAGGCCTGGGAACAGGCGGAGCGCTTCCGCATCGCTTTTCCGGTCGAATACGAGCAGTGGCTCAAGGGCCAGCCGGTCGACGCGCGGTCGCCCTAGGTTTACCTGGCCGGCGAGCTAACCGGCGACGTAGCTCCCCGACTTTCCGCCGTGCTTTTCGAGCACATGCACGTCGGTGATCCGCATGCCCCGGTCAACCGCCTTGCACATGTCGTAGATCGTGAGCAGTGCCACCTGCACGGCGGTCAGCGCTTCCATTTCGACGCCGGTCGGCCCCACGGTTTCAACGGTGGCGGTGCACACCACTTGCGGCGCGTTGCCTTCTTCGGCCAGCGCAAACGCGAGCGCCACACGCGTGAGTGCCAGCGGATGGCACAGCGGAATGAGGTCGCTGGTTTTCTTGGCGGCCTGGATGCCGGCAATGCGGGCGATGCCGAGCACGTCGCCCTTCTTTGCGGTGCCCGATTCGATCAGCGCCAGCGTCGCGGGCTGCATCTCGATGCGGCCCGTGGCTACGGCCACGCGGTGGGTTGCGGGCTTGGCCGCGACGTCGACCATGTGGGCTTGGCCCTGAGCGTCGAAATGGGTGAGGGAGCTCATGTGTGAACGTTCGGTGTGGAGGTGCATCATACGAGCCCGAGCCATGGACGAGGAATGCCGCGCTTGACTCCTTTTGCCAAGAAAAAAAGTTCTGCCGCACCCGCGTTGCGGTCGTTGTGCGCTACCGTTTTAATAGCATGCCAGGTTGTGCTGCCGGTGCCTGCCCGCGCGCAGCTGCAGGTGCTGCCGGGCCTGGGCGACGGCGGCGAAATGACGGCCAGCGCGGAGCGCCAGTTGGGCGACCAGATCGCACGCGAGCTCTACCGCGACACCGACTACATCGACGACCCGGTGGTCGGCGCCTATGTGCAGGAAATCTGGCAGCGCCTTATGACGGCCGCCCGCGAGCGCGGCGAGCTCACGCCCGAGCTCGACGAGCGCTTTGCCTGGGTCGTTCTGCTGGGCCGCGACCGCAACATCAACGCCTTCGCGCTGCCGGGCGGCTACCTGGGACTGAACATGGGCCTGATTGCCACCGTGGGCAGCCGCGACGAGCTGGCGACGGTGCTCGGGCATGAGCTCTCGCACGTCACGCAACGCCACATCTCGCGCATCATGAGCAGGCAGGGCAAGCAGATGCCGCTCATGGTGGCGGGGCTGATCCTCGGCATGATCGCGGCCAGCAAGAGCCGCAACGCCGATGCGGGCCAGGCCGTGATCATGGGCAGCCAGGCGCTTTTCATGCAGAACCAGCTGAGCTTCTCGCGCGACATGGAGCGCGAGGCCGACCGTGTCGGCTTTGGCGTGATGACCCAGGCGGGGTTTGCACCGCAGGGCGCGGCGACGATGTTCGAGAAGCTGCAGTACGCCTCGCGCCTCAATGACAACGGCTCCTACCCCTATCTGCGCAGCCATCCGCTCACGTCGGAGCGCATCTCGGACATGCAGGGTCGCTTCCAGTTCCGCATGGACGCGGCCCCGGCCATGCCGCTGGTGATGGACCACGCCATGATCGCGGCGCGTGCGCGGGTGCTCACGCGGCCGGGTGTCGATGTGCTGCGGCTTTGGGTCGACGCCGCCTCGAGCGGCGAGTTCGCCAGGAGCAGCCCGGCCCAGCAGGCCGGCACGCTCTACGCGGCAGCGCTGTCGGCCAAGGAGCTGCGCGATTTCAGATCGGCGCGCGCGATGGCCGAGCGATTGACTGCGCGCACCGCCGAAGACGCATCCGCCGCCAAGCTGGCGCGATGGCTCAACGCTGAAATCGAGCTCGCCAGCGGCGGCGCTCCCAAGGCCGCCACCTTGCTCGACGTGAAATCCAGGGAGCGTCCGGAGATGCTGCTTGCGGCTGAGGCTGCCGTGGCCACCCGCCAGCCTGCGCCCATGGTGCCCGTGCTGCGCGACTGGGTGGCCACGCATCCGCGCGACGCCACTGCCTGGCGGGCGCTGGCCAATCTTTACGGCGCACAGAACGACACCTTGCGCGCCGTGCGGGCCGATGCGGAAGCGAACGTGGCCATCCTCGACTACCCGGCCGCACGCGACCGCTTCAAGGCCGCGCAGGAGCTGGTGCGCAAGCCCGGTGCGCCCATCGACCACTACGAGGCGTCGATCATCGACACCCGCGCGCGGGCCGTGGAGGCGCTGGTGAAGCGGCAGGCTGAAGAGCCGCCGCTGAGGTGAGGCTGGAGAGAGGCGGAAGGGAGCGCGGGCGTTTTGCTCAGCGCTTCGAAAGAAGCCCGCCCAAGGCCGCTTCGATGACCAGGCCCAGCAGCGAATACATCAGCGAGCCGATCAGCGCCGCCAGAAAGCCGCTGACCTGGAAACCCGCGAGCAGGCCCGATGCGGCCCAGAACAGCAGCGCATTGATCACGAACAGGAACAGCCCCAGCGTGACGATGGTGACCGGCAGCGTCAGCACCACCAGCACCGGCCGCACGATCATGTTGAGCAGGCCGATGACCGCGGCGGCAATCAGTGCGGAGCCGAAGCTGTTGACATGGACACCGCTGCTGTAGAGGTAGGCGACCGCCAGTAGCGCCACGGCGCTGAGCAGCCATTTGATGATGATGCGCATGCGCCGCAGGATACCCCAGCAGTCACAAAACGACGAGCCCCGGGGCGTTGCCGCACCGGGGCTCGTCAGGGGAGCGCTGAAGCCTTGGCTGCGCGGCTACTCCGCGAGTTCGTTCGCAAGCACCAGCAGCGCGCCCATGCCCATCACGGCACCGGGAAAAGCCCAGCCCGACTGGCGCGGCGGCGTCTGCTCGTGCGTGACCGGCTCCAGGTCGACGCCGATCTTGGGACGGCGCGCATCGACCACGTGCGTGGCCGCATGCTCACGCTTGAGTTGCTGCGTCAGTTCGGTCAGCGGGCCCTTGGCAAGCACCGCCGTCACCTGCCCGCCATTGCGCTCGAGCATGGGCAGCAGCTGCGCCTGCACCTTGCTGAACCACTTGGCGCGCCAGTTTTCGCGCGCGCTGTGGCTCACCCACTTGCTGATGCGGTGCGTCATGCGCGGAGCGCAGGCCACCAGTACCCAATGGCGCGCCACGACGCTGCCGGCATCCGGTGCGAGTTCTGCGAACTGCTCGGCGGCATAGCCAGCGTCGTCGACATAGAGAATGATCTTTTCCATGAGGCGCTCCTTTAAGTAGTTAGAGTGGCAGAGACTGTTCCATAGAGGAAGAGCATTTTCTCCGATGGCGGCTGTGGGCGATCAGCTCGTCGTCGCGGCTTCTTCGGCGTGCTTCGGGCGGCGCATGGCCACCAGCTTGCCGATGACCAGTACCAGCAGCGCACCGGCAATACCGGCGGCGTACCTGACGGTGTCGCTCTGCGGCACCTTCGGTACCCAGGTCCAGGCCGCGGTGTTCGACAACGCGGGATCGGAGACCGCCATGGTGCCGGCAATCCAGCCCAGCAGCATGCCGCCGACCGTGATGATGATCGGGAAGCGGTCCATCAGCTTGATGACCAGCTGGCTGCCCCAGACGATGATCGGAATGCTCACGAGCAGGCCGAAGATCACGAGCGGCATCTGGTGGCCTTGGCCGGCACCCTGAGCGGCGCCGGCAATGGCGATCACGTTGTCCACGCTCATGACCAAGTCGGCCACGATCACGGTCTTGACGGCGGCCCACAGCTTGTCGCTGCCCTGGATGTTGCCGTGCGCGTCGTCATGGTCGGGCGCCAGCAGCTTGACACCGATCCACACCAGCAGCGCGGCGCCGACCAGCTTGAGGAACGGAATCGCCAGCAACGTGAGCGCGAAGAAGATCAATATCACGCGCAGCACGATGGCACCGGCGGTGCCCCAAAGAATGCCCTTGGTGCGTTGCGCAGGCGGCAGCTTGCGGCAAGCCAAGGCAATGACGACGGCATTGTCGCCACCGAGAAGGATGTCGATCATGATGATCTGACCGACCGCGACCCAGAATTCCGGGGCCATGAACTGTTCCATACGTTCCTCTTGTCTTCGCGCGCCATTCGGCCATCCATCCTAAGAGGATTGGCGGCAGTTTGGCGCATTCGTTCGTTTCGATTCATCCCGTGCGGGCTGTTCGAAGCATGACGAAGACCGGTGGTGGAACCGGGAATTCAGGAACGCTTCGATCAAACCTGCGCAGGTTCAAATCGAAGGTCTTGCTCGACAACGCCGCCCGCAGGCACGCATTGCCCGACAGGCCGGAAGTGTTGTGCTTCGTATTGACGACCTGTCGATTTCCGCCGTTGGATGGCGGTCGGGAGCTACTCCCCTTCGTAGGCGGGATTAGAGCATCGAGGCCCCTGTTCTGGCAACCGGAAAGTTTTAGGTCTTCAAGCGGAAGGCTTCTGGAAGATTCGCCAGCGCTTGTACAGGCGCTATTTATTTAGGAGCGTCCATAACCTTCGGACTCGGTAGGGCATTGCCGGACTATGATCGCCGCTCGCTGTTTTTTCTCTTCCATGGCCGCCATTCACATCACAGACATCGAGGCCGCCATCAACCATTGGCGCGAGAAGAGTCCCTCGCCCGACGGCATCACGCTGGCGCCCGAATTGCGTGCGCTCGCAGAGGTTTATGCGCTCATGGTGTTCCACCATGAAGACGAAGTCGACGAGCAGGGCTTCCCTGAAAAAGCCTGGGCCGCCTGGCTCGACTGGTATCACAGCACGCCCGACACGCCGTGCATTGCCATCTGCTCCACCAGCCAGGGCGACGACCAGTGCAAGGGCTGCGGCCGCAGCTTCGACGAGGTGCAGCACTGGCCCGCCATGTCGCCGGCCGAAAAGCGCGTCACGTGGCGCCGCATCACCATGGAAGACACGGCCTGGCGCTTCAACAAGTATGCCGAGCGCGCCCGCGAGGCCGAGCCGCCTCAATGGCCGGACGAAGATCCCGCCGAGCCTCTCGGCCCCGACGACACGCCCTGAGAGAGGCCACCGCATGCGCCGCCTCGCCCAAGCGCCCAACCTTGCGATTGCGACCTTGTGGGTGCATGCCTTGCGCGAGGAGGGCGTCGAGGCGACGGTCCAGCGCGAATTTCTCGGCGCCGTGATGGGCCAGTTGCCGCCGGACCAGTGCCTGCCCGAAATCTGGATCGACGATGAAACCCAGTTCGAGCGCGCCCGGCACGTGCTGCATGCGGCGCAGCATCGGCCGCAGCGCAATTGGCAATGCGTGTGCGGCGAGCGGATCGAAGGCGGCTTCGAGCAATGCTGGCACTGCGGCGCGATGATGCCGGCTGCCTAGCGCCTGTTGAGCGCTAGTTCCAGCGCAGCAGTTCGACGTCGATGCTGTTTGTGCCGTCGCCCAGCGTCAGCGTGTTTTCCTGGATCGTCGCCTGCAGCTGCATGCTGCGCTGCGCCAGCGCGGCCAGCGCCTGCGAGGCCTCCGTCGGCACCCGGTAGACGGACAGGTTCTGCGGCCGCGTGAGCTTGTTCTCGATGCCGCGCCACCAGATCTCGGCGGCATGGTTGAAGCAATAGACGATCACTTCGTCCGACTTGCCGCAGGCCTTGATGATGGGCTTGTCCTCGGGCTGACCGACCTCGATCCACAGCTTGGTCTCGCCCGTGAAATCGCGCAGCCACACATCGGGCTCGTCCACGTTCGACAGACCCGCGCCGAAGGCCAGCGTGCCGTCGCCCTGGCACACGTCCTGCAGCTTGTAGGCGTTGAGCGCGAGCGCGACAAGCCGGATCATCATCCGCTCGTCGGTCTCGCTCGGGTGGCGCGCCAGGGTCAGCGCATGGTCGGCGTAGTAGCCGTGGTCGATGTCGGCCACCGCGAGGGCGGCCTTGAAGATGGTGGATTTGAGGGCCATGGGTGCGCGAGTGTATGCGCCCCCATGGGGTTCTTCAGAACGCCACCGAAGCCTGCATGTACAGCGTGCGCGGCTGGCCCACGTACTTGCCGCCGTTGTTGTCGACCGAGCGGTTGTAGTAGCGGCGGTCGAACAGGTTCTTGATGCCGACGGCCAGCTTCAGGTTGCTCATCGAGGGGCCGAAGTCGTAGCCCGCGCGCAGGTTCATCGTGGCGTAGCCCGGGATGTCGCCGAGCCGGCCGGTCGAATCTTCGAGCGTGATGTAGTTTGCGCCGTCGTCGGGTGAGCCCGGCGAACGCTGCTTCGATTGCGCGTACACGTCGGCGTTGAAGGTCCATGGCCCGCGTTCGTAGCGCGCGCCGAGCGTTGCCACCTGGCGCGAGTAGAACGGCAGGTCGCGGCCCGCAAAGGCGCCCGCCTTCGAGGTGGCCTGCGTGTAAGTGTAGGTCGCGGACAGCGACAGGCCCTTGAGCGAATCGCTCAGGCTGCCCATGTCGTAGCGCAGGGCCGACTCCAGGCCGCGGTGCCGCGTGGCGCCCAGGTCGGTCCACTGGCCGACGTCGCCGGTGATCGAGCGGGCCAGCTGCAGTTCCTTGTCGAAATTGATGTTGAACAGCGTCAGCTCGCCGCTCCAGGCCTCGCCCTTGTAGTGCGTGCCGATTTCATAGGTCTTTGCCTTTTCGGGGTGCAGGCCGGTGGTGGACTGCGCAAGCTGGGCGTATTGCTGCGGGCCGAACGACACGCCGGCGTTTGCGAACACCGACCAGCGCTCGCTCATGCGGTAGAGCACCGACAGCGTCGGCAGCACCTCGTTGGAGTCGATCTTCGGATAGATCGCGCCCGTCACGCGGTTGTTTGCCACCGTGAAGACATCGTTGTGCGAGCGGATCGACTCGTAGCGCACCCCGGGCGTGATCGTCCAGTTGCCGAAGTCGATGCGGTCGTCGATGTAGAAGGCATGCGCGGTCGTGCCGCCCTTGCTGGTCTGGTATGCCGGCTGCGCACGGGTGTAGGCGTTGTAGCCGGGTGTGGGCGTGTAGTAGCTGCTGCGCGTTGCCACCTCGGAGGCTTCTTCCTTGAGGTAGCGCACGCCCACGCTCACTTCCTGCACCACGCTGCCCGAATCGATCAGCCGCGAATAGCGGGGCTCGATGGCAAAGGTCTTGTAGTCGCGCGGAGCCGTGGTGAGCCGGCGCCTGCCGGTGTTGGCGCCCGTGCCTTCCTGCTCGAGGTAGCTGCTGCGGTACGAGTCCGTGTAGTAGGTCAGCATCTCGAACTTGTTCACGCCGTCGTTATGCGTGTACTTGATCGAGCCGTCGGTGCGGCGACCCGAAAATTCGTCGAAAGGGCGGTCCGACTGGAACGGGTTGGCCGCAAACTGCGCCGTCGTCAGGCCGCCCGGCATGCGGCCCTTGCCTTCGAAATGGTGCAGCGAGACGGCGATGTCGTCCGTGTTCGAGATGCGATACGCGCCCTTCAGCATCAGGTCGTTGATGCTGGTGTGGTCGTTGCTCTGGCGAAAGCCGTCGCCGTGCGTGCCTGAATACAGCAGCGCAAGACCCAGGCCGTTCTCGTTGGTGCCGCCCATGAACAGCGTGGGCGTGGTCTTGACGCCGCCGCCATGGCTGGCGCTTTCGACACCCACGCCGATTTCGCCGGCGAACTGCTTCGGAATTGCCCTAGTCACGAAGTTGATGATGCCGCCCACGTTCTGGGGGCCGTAGCGCACCGAGCCCGCGCCGCGCACCACGTCGACCGCCTCCAGGCTGCCAAGGGAAAGGGGCGCCAGCGACAGCTGCGGCTGGCCATAGGGCGCATAGGCCAGCGGCACGCCGTCCAGCAGGATGGTCGAGCGCGGCGACAGCCGCGAGGTGAGCCCGCGCACGCCCACATTGAGCGAGATGTCGCTGCCGCCCGTGCCGTTGCTCTCCTGCACCTGCACGCCGGGAACCTGGCGCAGCACGTCGCGCACGCTGCTCGAGCCGCTTTCCTGGATCTGCTTGCGTTCGATGATGCTGCGCGCGCCCGGATGCTCGAGCACCTTGGTCTCGTTGGGCGAGCCCAGCCAGTCGCCGGTGACGGTCACCGCCTCCAGCGATTTCGCGCCGGACGCGGCATCAGCAGGCTCCGCGTCGGCCGCAAAGCTCTGGAAGCTGATGGGAAACAGCGCGATGACCAGCGCGGCGCACTTTTTCTGTTTGAACAAGGTTTCTCCTCGGATATCAGTAATCGAAAGCTGCTGCGGCGCCCCGCTCAAGACGTGGTGCGCGTGCTGCCGGAAAGTGCCCGGTCGCGAGCCGCCGCCGCAGCCACCGCGCGGCGCCGCCACCAGAGCCAGACGCCACTCACGCCCAGACCGCAAAGGGCAAGGCCGAGCAGCACGGTGACGGCCTGGTGCACCAGCCCGCCCAGCTCGCCCGTGTGCAGTGGGTAGATCACCACCACCGCGCCGTTGCCCACGTCCAGGTCTTGCCAGCGGCGCACCGCCAGCACCTCGCCCGTCAGCGGATGCAGCCATGCCGAGCCGATGCCGTTCGGATGTGGATCGTCGGGCAGCCGGAAGCGCACGCGCAGCGGCCGGTCGGGCTTGGCCGGCACCTGGACGTAGCCGATCGGCTGGCCCGGAAACACCTGCTGGGCGCGGGCGACGAGCTCGTCGAGCGAAAGCCGGGGGGCTGACGTAGGGCCCTTGGGTACCACAGGCGGCTTGACCTGCTGTTGCCCGACCGCGGCTGAAATGAAGTTGCCGAGCGGCCGCCAGGCCATGTAGGCACCCGTGAAGATCGACACCGCGATCAGCAGCCCGAGCACGGCGCCGCCCGTCCGGTGCAGGTCGAACAAGCCGCGCAGCAGGCCGCGGTTCAGCACAATGCGCAGCGAGGGCGGCCAGCGCGTGGGCCACCAGAGCACCACGCCCGTGACCAGCAGGAAGAGGTAGGCCAGCGCCACAAAAGCCAGGATGCCCTTGCCCGTGTCTTCCAGCAGCAGGCTGCTGTGCAGTTCGAACATCAGGTTGTAGGCGCCTTCGTGCGACCCGCGCCGGCCTTGCTCGGCGCCGGTTGCGGGGTCGAGGTAAAGCGTGCCCTCCCACGGCCCGCGCACGTACACCCAGAGCGTTTCGCCGGGTTTGCGGGGCGGCCGCAGCGTGAAGTTGGTGGTGGGGCCGAATTCGGCCAGGATGCGCTGGCGCAACGGCTCGAGCGGAAGCGCGGCCCGGGCCGTTGCTGTTCCCGCATCGGCCGCGCTTCGCGCGACGAAGAAGTCAGGATGCGCGTAGCGGTCGATCGGCAAGGCCACCACCAGCACGGCGCCAAGCAGCGCCGTGAGGGCGAGTACCGGTCCGAGCGACAGGCCGATCCAGCGGTGAATCTTGAGCCAGAGGCGTCTCAGGGGGGCGCGCATGAACAACGGGGACTTCGAGGCGTCCCGTCACGGTTGTTGGCTGGCGCGCCGGTCACGGCGCGTTGGCTGGAAATTTCGGCAGAAAACGAAAAGCGAAGACGCGAAGCGAACAGCCGCCCTCGGGCGGCTGTTGCATCGGTGCGGGAAGCCTCAGATTCTACTGGCGAGCTCTGCAGCCTTGCCCACGTAGCTTGCAGGCGTCATGGCCAGGAGCCGTTCTTTTTCGGATTCCGGAATCTCGAGCGAGCGGATCAGCCCATGCAGCGCCTCGGCCGTGACCGTCTTGCCGCGGGTCACTTCCTTCAGCTGCTCGTAGGCGCCCTGCACGCCGTAGCGGCGCATCACGGTCTGGATGGGCTCGGCCAGCACTTCCCACGAGGCGTCGAGGTCTTCGGCCAATGCTTCTTCGTTGAGCTCCAGCTTGCCCAGGCCGGTGGCCAGGCTTGCATAGGCCAGCGTGGCGTAGCCGAAGGCCACGCCGATGTTGCGCAGCACCGTGCTGTCGGTGAGGTCGCGCTGCCAGCGGCTGATCGGCAGCTTTTCGCTCAGGTGGCGCAACACCGCATTGGCCAGGCCCAGGTTGCCCTCGGCGTTTTCGAAGTCGATCGGGTTGACCTTGTGCGGCATCGTCGAAGAGCCGATTTCGCCCTTCTTGAGACGCTGCTTGAAGTAGCCCAGGCTCACGTAGCCCCAGATGTCGCGCGAGAAGTCGATCAGGATGGTGTTGGCCCGCGCCACCGCGTCGAACAGCTCGGCCATGTAGTCGTGCGGCTCGATCTGGATGCTGTACGGCTGGAAGCTCAGGCCCAGGCCCAGCGGCGCGGGCGTTTCGATGACCTTGCGGCTGAACGCCTCCCAATCGAAGTCTGGCCAGGCCGCAAGGTGGGCGTTGTAGTTGCCCACCGCGCCGTTCATCTTGCCGAGCAGTTGCACCGCGGCAATCTGCGCGCGAGCCTTCGCGAGGCGCACCGCCACGTTCGCGATTTCCTTGCCCACCGTGGTCGGGCTCGCGGTTTGGCCGTGCGTGCGCGACAGCATCGACACGCCGGCGAACTGGTGCGCCATTTCGCGCAGCTTGGCAATCAGCCCGTCGATGGCCGGCAGCACCACTTTCTCGCGGGCGGCCTGGATCTGCAGCGCATGGCTGGTGTTGTTGATGTCTTCGCTGGTGCAGGCAAAGTGCACGAACTCGGCGGCGGCCAGCAGTTCCGGCCGGGCTTCGAACTTGGACTTGATCCAGTACTCGACCGCCTTCACGTCGTGGTTGGTGGTTTTTTCGATTTCCTTGATGGCCAGTGCGTCGGCCTCCGAGAAGTGGGCTACCAGGCCCAGCAGGTACTTGCGGGCGCCGCCCGTGAGTGGCTTGAATTCAGCGAAGCCGCAGTCGGACAGCGCAATGAACCACGCCACCTCGACCTGCACGCGCCGGTGCATGTAGCCCTGTTCGCTCATCAGCGGACGCAATGCCGCGAGTTTGGCCGCATAGCGGCCGTCCAGTGGGGAGAGGGCGGAAACGGTGGAGAAGCTCATGCCCGAATTTTAGGCGGGCCGCGCCGACGCCCGTTCGCGGCAGTTCGAAGCTGCCTTTTTCAGCGTTCCCCTAAAATAGCCACGAACAATCGTTATCAAAGCAAAGGGAGAGAGCCTTCATGAAACTGATCGGATCGGCCGCCAGCCCTTATGTGCGCAAGGTGCGCGTGGTGCTGGCCGAGAAACGGCTCGACTACCAGTTCGTGATCGAAGATGTCTGGTCCGCCGACACCACCATCGCACACTCCAACCCGCTCGGGAAGGTGCCTTGCCTCATCATGGAAGGCGGCGAGGCGATGTTCGACTCGCGCGTGATCGTCGAATACCTCGACACGCTGTCCCCCGTGGGCAAGCTCATTCCGCAGCAGGGCCGCGAGCGCGCGGAGGTCAAGACCTGGGAAGCGCTGGCCGACGGCGTCATGGACGCCGGCGTGCTCTGGCGCCTGGAAGCCACCTGGAGCGGCCGCGGCGACGGCGAGCGCAGCGCCACCTGGATCGAGCGCCAGCGCGCCAAGGTCGAGGGCGGGATTGCCGCCATGGCCAAGGGCCTGAGCGACAAGCCCTTCTGCAGCGGCATTCACCTCAGCCTGTCGGACATCGCGGTTGGCTGTGCGCTGGGCTGGGTGGGGTTTCGCTTTCCAGAAATCGACTGGCGCGGCGAGCACCCGAACCTTGGAAAGTTGTACGACAAGCTGATGCTGCGGCCGAGCTTCATCGACACTCAACCATGAAATGAAAAAGGCGCCCCGGGCGCCTTTTTCATTTCTGGGGCGCCTTTGTGCGGCGCCCCCTCACGTGGAATACAAAAATGCTGCGAGGCGCCCCGACGCGAAGGAGGGAGGGAGGGAGGAGGAGAAGAATCACCTCGGGATTTCGACCAGACGAGAAACGCCTGGAAGACCTCGCAACATGAAAACCGGAGGACATTTGCTGTCCACGTCTTTTATGAGGACAGTGTGCCAGCGCGGTTCCCGGTTCAGTGGTAAACGTTTGTGACGATCAGTTCACGTGTACTACAAGACTCCGGTGCGAGAAGAGCCCCGGTCGGGGCCCCGGTCAATTTGCGGCGAGTTGGCTTTCCACCACCTTCACGAAGGCGGCTTCGTCGGGTGCAGTCATGCTCGACCACGCCTGAACCACCTTGCCGTCCCGCCCGATCAAGTACTTGTAGAAGTTCCACTTCGGCGTGGTGCCGGAGGCCAGCGCCAGCTGCTTGAACAGCGGGTTGGCGTTGGGTCCGCGCACCGAAGACTTGGCAAACATCGGAAACTTCACGCCGAAGGTGCTTTCACAAAAGTCGGCGATTTCCTTGTTGGAGCCCGACTCCTGGGAGAAATCGTTCGACGGAAAGCCCAGCACCACCAAACCGCGCGAACGGTATTTGCTGTCCAGCGCCTCCAGCCCCTTGTATTGCGGGGTAAAGCCGCAGAAGCTCGCGGTGTTGACCACCAGCACCACTTTGCCGGAGTACTGGCACAAAGATTGGGGTTTTTCGTCCTGCAGCCGCGGGAAGGTGTGTTGCAGTGTGGCCGGGCAGGCTGCGTCGGCGGGGGCGGCAGCGGGGCTGGTGGCCGGAGCCGTGGATGGGCCGGCAGAGGGGGCCTGGGCACCCGCCGTACCAGCGGCAAGCAGGCAAACCGCGAGCGCGGCAGCCTGTGCAAGGCGCATCGGCACGGGCGATCGGGTGGGGGTTGGCATAAGGGCTCCTGGTACAAAAATGAGGGTATGCATCCGTGCCTTCAGGGGGTGCATGGCCGCATCATCGCGCGTCTGTCACGAGCGCGCCAAGCGGGCCGACTAAAATCAGCGGCCTTAGAAAGATTTTGATGCTTTATCCGGAACTCTTCAGACAACTCGAATCTGTCCGCTGGGACATGGACAAGGACATTCCCTGGCAGTCGTTCGATGCTTCGCTGCTGTCCGAAGAACAGGCGCAAACCATCAAGATGAACGCCATTACCGAGTGGGCGGCCCTGCCGGCCACCGAAATGTTCCTGCGCGACAACCGCCACGATAGCGACTTTTCGGCGTTCATGTCGATCTGGTTCTTCGAGGAGCAGAAGCACTCGCTGGTGCTCATGGAGTACCTCAAGCGCTTCAGCCCCCAGCACGCGCCCACCGAGCAGGAGCTGCACGAAGTGCGCTTCGACTTCGACCCGGCGCCCCCGCTCGAGACCCTCATGCTGCATTTCTGCGGCGAGATCCGCCTCAACCACTGGTACCGCCGCGCGGCCCAGTGGCACACCGAGCCGGTCATCAAGCACATCTACACCACCCTGAGCCAGGACGAGGCCCGCCACGGCGGCGCCTACCTGCGCTACATGAAGCGCGCCATGGAAAAGTTCGGCGACGAGGCCCGTGCCGCATTCGCCAAGGTGGGCGTGCTCATGGCCAGTGCGCGCCGCACCGCCCAGGCGCTGCACCCGACCAACCTGCACGTCAACAAGGCGCTGTTTCCCAATGACACCATCCAGAGCCGCATGCCCGACCCGGATTGGCTCGAGCACTGGCTGGACAAGCAGATCAAGTTCGATGCCGCCTGGGAAGGCAAGGTCGGCGAGCGCATCCTGCACAACCTGAGCCTGCTCATGAACCGCAGCTTCAAGACCGTGCAGGAGCTCAACCGCTACCGCAAGGAAGTCTCCGCCAACCTCGGGCCGAAGGCCGAGTACCAGGGCGCGTAAAGGGATTAACGGGCGCGTCCCGCGAAATGGCCTGTCACAAACCAGGTCGATCGCCCGTCTTGTGACCATGGACGACGCCACCCTTACTTTCGACAGCCATCGCCGCCGCCTTCAGGGCATTGCCTACCGCATGCTTGGCACCGTTGCCGAGGCCGAAGAAGTGGTGCAAGACGCCTGGCTGCGCTGGCACGAGGCCGACAAGGCCGGTTTCGACAGCGCCGAAGCCTGGCTGGTCACCGTCGTCACGCGTCTTTCCATCGACCGGCTGCGTGCCGCCAAGGTCCAGCGCGAGCACTATATCGGGGCCTGGATGCCCGAGCCGACGCTCACCGATGCCCCCGCCACGCCCGAGCAGCTGCTCGAGCGCGCGGACAACGTGTCGGTGGCTTTCCTTGCCGTGCTGGAGCGCCTCGCGCCCGAGGCCCGCGCCGCCTTTCTGCTGCGCGAGGTGTTCGACGCCGACTACGAAGAAATCGCCCGCACCCTCGGCAAGAGCGAAGCCGCCTGCCGCCAGCTGGTGCACCGCGCCAAGGCACAGGTGCAGGAGGCGCGCCCGCGCTTCCAGGTCTCGCGCGAAACCCACCAGCGCCTGCTGCAGGCCTTTGCCGATGCGGCGGCGCGCGGTAGCCTGCAGGACCTGAAGGCGCTGATGGCGGAAGACGTCGAACTCATCGGCGACGGCGGCGGCAAGGTGCAGTCTTTCAGCAAGGTCCTGCGCGGCAGCCAGCGGCTGGCACAGCTTTACTTTGCGCTCTGGCGCCGCATGGGCCCCGCGGTGCGCATGGAACTGGTGGACATCAACGGCGAGCCGGGGCTGCTGCGCTTCTTCGATGGGCAGCTCGAATCGGCGCAGACGTTCGAGATCGAGGGCGAGCGCATCGTGCGCATCCGCGCCCAGCGCAACCCCGACAAGCTGGCGCGCATCGCCCGGCTTTTTTCTTCGAAATAGTTCGCGCGGCGTGTCACAGGGCCGGGAGCGGGCCCGTCTTCAGTGGGTAGGAAACAGATCTTTCAAACCCAAGCCACTGGAGCATCTTCATGAACACGACCCCTCGCCTGAACTGGTTCAAGACCATTCCCAAGACCTTCGAAGCCATCCTGGCCGTCAGCGCCAGCATCGATTCGAGCACCGTCGGCAAGACGGTGCTCGATCTGGTGTTCGCGCGCGTCTCGCAAATCAACGGCTGCGCCTATTGCCTCGACATGCACGTGCGCGACCTGCGCAAGCAGGGCGAGGGATGGCAACGCATCAACAGCCTGGCGACCTGGCGTGAAGTGAGCTTTTTCAATGAGCGCGAACGCGCGGCGCTGGCGTGGGCCGAATCGCTCACGCGGCTGGCCGACCATCACGACGAACGCGAGGCCGAATTCGCAGCCCTGAAGGCGCAGTTCAGCGATGTCGAGATTGCCGAGCTCACCGTGGCTGTGGCGCAGATCAACACCTGGAACCGCATCAACGTCGGCATGCGCATGCCTGTCGCCACCAAGGCGCTGGACTGAACGTCTTTCCTTCAGCGGCGCTCGACGACCATCGGCGCGATGCGCAGGCTGTCGCGCAGCTGCGTGACGGCTTCGCCGGCTTCATTGCGCGAGGCAAAGGGCCCGGCCTGCAGCCGGTGCGTACCGGCCTCGCTGAAAACGCGCAGTTGCGGCGCCAGTGAAGGCAGGCCGCGTGCCGCCTGGCTGCGCAGGCTCTCCGCACCATCGCGCTCGCGGAAGGCGCCGAGCTGCACCCAGAAGCCCGCCACCGCGGCGGATGATGGTGCGGCTGCCGGCGGGGCCGCTGCCGGCGCCGTTGGCGCGGACAGCGGCGCCATGGGCGCAAGGTCGGTGACCACCATGGGCTGGCGGGGCGGCGGCGCGGCATCGGCCTCGAGCGTTGGCTGTGCGGCTTGCGCCACGGCTTCTGCCTGCGCCATCGGCGTCATTGGCGTTTGCGGCACGACCGGCATCGTCGAAGCCTCCGGCGCATTCATCGCCACCGGCGCCACCCAGGCCGAAGGCACCGCCACCGATCCAGCCGCCGCACGCCGGGGCGGCGGTGATGCCGGCGGCGCCGCGGCATACGCGGTTCCCGAGTCCCGGCGCCAGGCGCCGGTGCGGATGTCCTCGTTCGTGATGCGCTCGATCTCCACGGGCGCCACGCCGCGCAGCAGGTCGAGCTTGAGCGCCGCCGTGTAGCTCAGGTCGATGATCCGGCCGTCGACGAAAGGGCCGCGGTCGTTCACCCGCACGATCACCTCGCGCCCGTTGGCCGGGTTTCGCACCCGCACGTAGCTCGGAAGCGGCAGCGTCTTGTGCGCGGCCGTCATGGCGTACATGTCGTAGGGCTCGCCGCTCGCGGTCGACGCGCTGTGGAACTTGCGGCCGTACCAGGACGCAATGCCCGATTCGCGGAACGGCCGGTCGTCGGTGATCGGCTGGTACGCCCGGCCCAGCACCGTGTACGGCTTGCTGGTGCCGCCGCTGCTGCGGATGGCTTCGATGCGGGGCTCGGCATCGGGTACGCGGTCGAGGTCCGAGGGAATGTTCGTGCCCGGGCCGTCGCGGCCGCTCAGCGCGCCGCCGCCGCTGCGGGTGCCGCTCGCGCAACCCGCAAGAAGAATGGCGACGGCCACCGCGCACGCAGCCAGCGCGGCGGGTGCTTGGGCGCCGGCTCGCTCAGCCAAATACAGCCTTCCACAAGGCCAGCATGGCATCGCGCTCGGCGGCCAATGCAGGCGGGGTGACCTGGGTCGGTTCTTCATTGAGGCGGGCGCGATGCTGCACGCGCCGCAGTTCGCGGTACGCCGCCGCGGCATTGCGGCCGACGCCGGAGGGCAGCAAGCCCGCTTCTTCGGCGCGCATCAGCAGCGCGATGTTGCCCACATTGGGAATGAGCTCCGGGTGCTCGCCCGAGTCCGACAGCACGAGGAACTGCACCGCGAACTCGGCGTCCACCATGCCGCCGGGGCTGTGCTTCACGTCGAAGCGGTCGGCCTTCACAGGCCTTGCACCGCGCACCTTGTTGCGCATGGCAATGATCTCGGCCTTCAGGGCTTCTCGGTCGCGCGGCGACACGATCACGGCCTGGCGCACGCCGTCGAAGCGCGCGCCCAGCTCGGCGCTGCCCAGCACAAAGCGCGCGCGCGTCATGGCCTGGTGCTCCCAGGTCCATGCCGTGTTGCTGCCGCGGCCAAGCTGGTACTTCTCGTAGGCTTCGAAGCTGGTGGTCAGCAGGCCCGAATTGCCGTTCGGCCGCAGGGCGGTGTCGATCTCGAACAAGTCGCCCTCGCGCGTCTTCACCGTGAGCCAGTTGATGAGCTTGCGCACGTAGGCCGCATACACCTCGCCGGCGCGCTCGTCGTCATCGTCGTAGACGAAAACGATGTCCAGGTCGCTGCCGTAGCCCAGTTCTTTGCCGCCCAGCTTGCCGTAGCCGATGATGGCGAACTGCGGCACTTCGCGGTGGCGGTTGCGCACGTGCGGCCAGCACCAGCGGGCCGTCACGCGCAGCGTGGTGTCGGCCAGCGCGCTCAGGTCGTCGGCTACCTGCTCCACGGTAATGCGGCCGTCCACATCGCGCGCCAGCGTGCGGAACACCTCGGCGTGGTGGGCATGGCGCAGCAGGTTCAGCAGACGCTCTTCGTCCGCTTCGCCGGTGCGGCTGAGCGAGGCGTGGCGTGCTTCCAGTTCGCGTTCGAACTCGGCCGCCACGAAGCGGCCCGAAAGCATTTCGTCGCTCGCAAGCTCGTCGATCACCCCCGGGTGCTGCATGAGGTAGCGCGCCGGCCACTTGGCGGCGCCCAGCAGCCGCAGCAGCCGCTCCTGCACCGCGGGGCGCTCGACCAGCAACGCCAGGTAGCTCTCGCGCCGCAGTAGCGGTTCGATCCAGTCGGCCCAGCGCAATGCGGCGTCCGCATGGCGCGGCGTCTGCCCCGGGCCGTCGCCGTCGGGCTCTTTCAGCCACTGCCCGGTGCGCTGGACCAGCTGGCGCAGCCGGGCCCGCGTCTCTTCGCGCAGCGCAAGCACGCGGGGCTGTTCGCACCAGTTGCGAATGCGCTCCGCAAACGCCGGCGGCAAGTCGTCGAGCAGGTCGGCCAGGTCGGCGGGCGCGGCGGCTTTTTTGCCGCTGCACTTGCCGTTGCAGGCCTTCTCGCCGCCGAGCAGCTTGTCGAACTCCTGTGCCACCAGTTCGCGGTGCGTATCGAGCTGCTCAAGAAACGGGCAGCAGTTGGCATAGCCCATGGTCTGGGCAATCCAGCGCAGGTCGTCGTCGCCCACCGGCAGCATGTGGGTCTGCTGGTCGTCCAGGTACTGGATGCGGTGCTCCACGCGGCGCAGGAACTCGTAGGCCGAGGCCAGCGCATCGGCGGTTTCCTGCGGCATCAGCCCGGCGCGCGCCAGGCGCTGCAGCGCATCGAGCGTGGGCCGGGTGCGCAGTTCGGGGAATTGGCCGCCGCGCACCACCTGCAGCAGCTGCACGGTGAACTCGATCTCGCGGATGCCTCCGCGCGACAGCTTGACGTCGTTCGCGCGCTCGGGCCGGCCCGCGCTGCGGCGCGCTGACTGCTCGCGAATCTGCCGGTGCAGCGTGCGCAGCGAGTCGAACACGCTGTAGTCCAGGTAACGGCGGAACACGAAGGGCAGCACCGTGGCGCGCAGGCCTTGCGCATGGCCTTCGGACACGATGTCCCGCGGCGCCACCACCCGGCTCTTCATCCAGGCAAAGCGTTCCCACTCGCGGCCCTGCACCTGGAAATATTCTTCCAGCGCGTCGAGCGAGACCACGCTCGGCCCGGAGTTGCCGTTGGGCCGCAGCGCCAGGTCGACGCGGAACACGAAGCCGTGCTCGGTGGTGTCGCCCACCAGCGCGTAGATGCGCTTCACCGCGCGCGAAAAGTACTCCTGATTCGACAACCGGCCGCGGCCATCGGCGTCGCCGCGGGTTTCGCCGTCCAGGTCGTACAGGTAGATCAGGTCGATGTCGCTCGACACGTTGAGCTCGCGCGCGCCGAGCTTGCCCATGCCCACCACCCAGAGCTGCGCGCGCCGGCCTTCGGGGCCGAGCGGCGCGCCATGCAGTGCGTCGAGCTCGTGGCAGGCGTCTCGGCAGGCGATGTCGAGCGCGAATTCCGCGAGTTCGGTCACGGCCGTGGTCACCACGGCGAGCGGCGCCTGGGCATCGCAATCGAGCGTTACAAGCCGTTCCATCACGAGCTGCCGCACAATGCGCAGCGCATCGCCGACGCTGTCGCCGCGTTCGCGCAATGCCTCATAGGCCTTCGATATCGACTCGCGCAGCGGTGCGCCGGGGGGAAGCAATGCGAGTTCGGCCGCATACCTGCGGCGCAGGCGCTGCACGAAGCGCGAATAGGAAGAAAACGCGACCTCGATCGCGATAGGTGGCGTGGGCGTGGTTGGCAACTGGTTCACACTGATATTGGTTTCCGTGGAACCCCTCTGATGGCTGGCGGTCATAATTCCCGACACAGCGCGATCCTCAATGAACGACACGGCGTCTCCCCCTTCACGTCTGCTCAAGATCACCGCTGCGACGGCGCGCTGGCTGCTGGGTTTACTGATCGCTGCATGGCTTCTGCTTGCACTGTCAGTGGTTGTCCTACACGCGTGGATTGTGCCGCGAATCGGCGATTACCGTGGTGCCCTGGAGGCACAAGCCAGCAAAGCCATCGGGGTACCTGTGCGCATCGGGTCGATCACCGCCCGTTCCGATAGTCTGTTTCCCGCCTTCGAGCTGCGCGACGTCGTGCTGCATGATGCCAGCCAGCGCGAAGCCCTGCGCCTTGTGCGGGTGGTGGCGAGCGTGTCGCCCCGCTCCTTGTGGCGCCTCAATTTCGAGCAGCTCTACATCGAAGGACCGCAGGTCGACGTGCGGCGCGATGCGCTCGGCAAGCTGCACGTGGCCGGCCTGCACATGTCCAACGACACCACCGGAGAGACCCGCGCCGCCGACTGGTTTTTCGCCCAGCGCGAACTGGTGGTCGAAGGCGGCACCGTCCGCTGGACCGACGAGCAGCGCCAGACCGAGCCTCTGTTGCTGACCGATGTGCGTTTTGTGGCCCGCAATGGCGGCCGCCGCCACGGGCTGCGGCTCGATGCCACTCCGCCGGCCGGCTGGGGCGAGCGCTTCACCCTGCGCGGGCAGTTCCGCCAGCCCCTGCTGTCGGTGCGCTCCGGCCGCTGGCAGACCTGGGACGGCCAGCTCTATGCCGACCTTCCCTACATGGATGTGACCCGCCTGGGCCGCTACGTCTCCATCGACGCGCGGATCCGCGAAGGCAGCGGCGCGCTGCGCGTCTGGGCCGACGTGAAAGACGGGCAGATCGTGGGCGGCGCGGCCGACCTCGGGCTCAACCGCGTCGACGCGTCGCTGGGGCGGGGATTGCAGCCGCTGGTGCTGCGCTCGGTCACCGGCCGCCTTGCCGGCCAGCTCAATGAAGAGAACTTCGAGTTCTCGACCGCTGCCCTGCAGTTCGACACCGCCGATGGAATGCGCTGGCCCGGCGGCAACCTGTGGATGCAGCACTCGCCCGCCCGCGGCCGCACGCCGGAACACGGCGCCTTGCGCGCCGACCGGCTCGACCTGGCCGCGCTGGCCCTCATTGCCGATCGCCTGCCCTTGGGCGAGGCCACGCACCGCGTGCTCGATGCCTATGCGCCGCGTGGGCTGGTCGAGCGCATCGACCTGAACTGGCAGGGTTCGCTGGGTGCCCCCGAGCGCTACCAGGCCAAGGGGCGCGTCAGCGGCCTGCGGGTCGCGTCGCAACCCGCCCCGCCCGTGGTTGCCGCTGCTCCCAAAGCCGGCGCCCCAGCCACCACTCCCCGCCCGCACGCCGGCTCGCCCGGTCTGAGCGGCGCCACCATCGAATTCGACGCCACCCACACCGGCGGCACCGCCGCGCTGTCGATGGCGCAGGGCACGCTCGAATTTCCGGGCGTGTTCGAGGAGCCCGTCATTCCCATCGACCGGCTGGCTGCCCAGCTCCAATGGAAGCTCGACAAGGGCCATGCGCAGTTGCAGGTGTCCAAGCTGCGGTTTGCCAACGCCGATGCCGAGGGCGAGGCCGAAGCCAGCTGGCGCACCAGCGATCCCGCCATATCCGCCGGCCAGGCGCTCTACCCCGGCGTGCTCGACCTGCAGGGCCGGCTGACCCGCGCCGACGGCACCCGCGTGTTCCGCTACCTGCCGCTCGAAATTCCCCAGCACACGCGCGACTACGTGCGCCAGTCGGTCACCAAGGGCACCGCCAGCAGCGTCGACTTTCGGGTGCGCGGCGACCTGCACGACATGCCGTTCATGGACCCGAAGAAGGGCGAGTTCCGCATCGTGGCCAAGGTGGCCGACGTCAACTACGCCTACGTGCCGCCCACCTCCGCCACTGCGGCGTCCACCGCCTCCAGGGCTGCCGCCTCGGCCCGGCCCGGCACGCCCGCAGCGGTCTGGCCCGCCCTCACCGGCGTCTCGGGCGAGCTGGTGTTCGAACGCGCGGGCATGCTGGTGCGCAATGCACGCGGCCGGCTGGCGGGCGCCACCGGCATCGAGGTGACCAAGGCCGAGGCGCAGATTGCCGACATGTCGCACCATGCCTCGCTGCTGCGCGTCGATGCCCAGGCCAAGGGCCCGCTCGGCGAGCTGCTGCGCGTGGGTGCGCCGCTGGCCGGCGAAACCGGCGAGGTGCTGGCCCGCGCGCGCGCCACCGGCACGGCCGACTACCGGCTGCATCTGGAACTGCCGCTCGAGGCGATGGACACCGCCAAGGTCCAGGCCAGCATCGCGCTTTCCGACAATGAGCTGCAGCTGGTGCCCGAAGCGCCGTCATTCACCCATGCGAAGGGCGTCGTCGGCTTCACCGAAACAGGCTTTTCGCTGACCGGCGTCAATGCCAAACTGCTCGGCGGCGACGTTCGCGTCGAAGGCCGTGGCCGCTTTGCCGGGCCCAACCGCGAAGTGGCGCTGAAGGCGCAGGGCACCGCAACGGCCGAAGGCCTTCGCGGCGCGCGCGAGGCCGAGTGGCTGACGCGCATCGCGGCCAAGGCGACCGGCAGCACGCCGTATGCGCTCACCTTCTCGATGCGCGACGGCGCGCCGGAGTTCCTGCTGACCAGCACCCTGCAAGGCCTGGCGCTACAGCTGCCCGCCCCGCTCGTGAAGACGGCGGACGAGCAGATGCCGCTGCGCATCGAAAAGAAAGTGCTGCAGCGCGAGACCCGCTCGGGTGCCGCCGTTGCAGTGCAAGACCAGCTTTCGCTGGAGCTCGGCCGCATCGGCAGCGCCCAATATGTGCGTGACATCTCCGGCGCCGAGGCGCGGGTGCTGCGCGGAAGCATCGGCATCGGCCTGGCGCCGGGCGAAACCGCCAGCGTGCCCGACAGGGGCGTGCTGGCCAACGTGAACGTCGCCAAGCTCGACATGCCCGCATGGAAAGCTTTGGCCGGGGACACCGCAACCAATGCGGCTGAAGCGGGCGGCGCCGAGCGGCCCGAAGACGCGGCGATGAGCTACCTCCCCACACGCATTGCCGTGCGCGCGCAGGAGCTCGGCATTGCGGGCCGTACGCTGCACAACGTGGTGCTCGGCGGCACGCGCGACGGCTCGCTCTGGCGCGCCAATATCGACGCCACCGAGCTCAGCGGCTACGCCGAGTACAGCCACTCGCAGGCCGGGCGCCTCCATGCGCGGCTCGCGCGGCTCAAGATCGCGCCGACCGAGGCGACGCAGGTGGAAACGCTGCTCGACGAGCAGCCCGGCACGCTGCCCGCGCTCGACATCGTCATCGACGACTTCGAGCTGCTGGGCAAGCGGCTCGGCCGCGCCGAGATCGATGCCGTCAACCGCGGCGGCGCGGGCCGCGAATGGCTGCTCAACAAACTGAGCTTCACCATGCCCGAGGCGAGCTTCGCGGCCAAGGGCACCTGGGCGGCAGTGCCCGGCGGCAGGGCCGGACGCGCCGAGCAGCGCCGCACCGCCATGACCTTCAGGCTCGACATTGCCGATGCCGGCGAGCTGCTCGCGCGCTTCGGCATGCCCGGCGTGCTGCGGCGCGGCAGCGGGCGGCTCGAAGGCGACGTCAACTGGCGCGGCTCGCCGTTCTCGCTCGACTATCCGAGCCTGGGCGGGCAGCTGCAGGTCAACGTGGGATCGGGCCAGTTCCTCAAGGCCGACCCCGGCCTTGCCAAGCTGCTTGGCGTGCTGAGCCTGCAGGCGCTGCCGCGCCGGCTCACGCTCGACTTCCGCGATGTGTTCAGCCAGGGCTTCGCCTTCGACTTCATCCGAGGCGACGCCAAGATCACGAACGGCATCGCGAGCACCAACAACCTGCAGATGAAGGGCGTCAACGCCGCCGCGCTGATGGACGGCTCGGCGGACATCGTGCGCGAAACCCAGGACCTGCGCGTGGTGGTGGTGCCCGAAATCAATGCCGGTACCGCGGCGCTGGTGGCCACCGCCATCAACCCGGCCATCGGGCTGGGCACCTTCCTGGCGCAATGGGTGCTGAGCAAGCCGCTCGCGGCCGCCGCCACGCAGGAGTTTCACATCGAAGGCACCTGGGCCGACCCCAAGATAGCCAAGGTGCCGCGATCCATCCTGCCGAATCCCCTGAATCTTCCCGCGCCGCAGCCCGCCGCGGAAGGCCGGAAAACGGAGACCACGCAATGAAAGTCGCAGCCATCCAGATGGTGTCGGCCATCGCCCGCGAAGCCAATCTCGCACGCGCCCACGACCTGCTCGCGCAAGCCGCCGCGGCCGGTGCCGAACTGGCCGTGCTGCCCGAGTATTTCTGCATGATGGGAGCGCGCGACACCGACAAGCTGGGCCTGCGCGAAACCGCTGGCGCCGGCACCGTGCAGGGCTTTCTTGCCGATGCGGCGCGCGAGTTCGGGCTGTGGATCGTCGGTGGCACGCTGCCGATCGAGAGCAACGATGCGGAGCATGTGTTCAACAGCTCGCTGTGCTACTCGCCCGACGGCCAATGCGTGGCGCGCTACGACAAGATCCACCTGTTCTACTTCGACAATGGCACCGAACGCTACGACGAGCGCCGCGTCATCGCCCCGGGCTCCACGCCCGTGGTGTTCGAGCTGCCGTCCCGCGACGGCCACCGCTGGCGCGTGGGCATGAGCGTCTGCTACGACCTGCGCTTTCCGGAGCTGTACCGCGCGCTTGCCAAACAGGGCGCCGACCTGCTGCTGGTGCCCAGCGCCTTCACCCGCACCACCGGCGCCGCGCATTGGGAGGTGCTGCTGCGCGCGCGTGCCATCGAAAACCTTGCATGGGTGGTTGCGCCCGCGCAGGGCGGCACGCACGAGAACGGCCGCCAAACGTGGGGCCAGTCGATGGTGATCGACCCGTGGGGCACCGTGGTCGCGCAGCAGGCCCGCGAAGAAGGCGTGGTGCTGTTCGACATCGATGCAGGGCAGACGGGGCGCATGCGCGCGCAGCTGCCGGTTCTCTCGCACTGTGTGCTCTAGATGCAGGATGTGCTGACCGCCGCATCGCCACGCCGGGCGCTGTTGGCGTTTGCGCGCCTGCGTTCGCTGTGGAAGCGCTGGTTTCTGTGGCTCATCCTGGCCGTGCTGGTGTCCGTGTTGCTGATTACGGTGGTGTGGCTTGCGGGCCGGCACGAGGTCGAGCAGGTGCAGGCGGCACTCGACCGCGACACGGCCGATGCGGTTTCCGACCTTCGCATCGGCTTGCAGCGCAATGCGCAGAGCCTGCGCGCCACGCAGGCTTCGGGCCTGGACCGCACGCATTGGCCAGAGGCCGCGGCCTCGTTGCTGAGGGAGCATCGCGAGTGGCTTCGCCTCGAATGGCGCGACGCTGCACTGCGTCCGCTGGAAGCGGCCAACACGCCCTACCGAATGCGTCTTATCGCGGAGGAGAGCCGCGGCACGGAGCAACCCGATGTGGCGCTTGCCTGCACGGCCGCACGCAAGCTCGGCGCGCCGGCCTATTCGCCGAGCCACTTCGTGCCGGTGCTCGGCGGAGGCGGCGTCGAGGTGATGGAGCTCTGCGTGCCCATCGACGCGGGCGGTTTCCTGGTGGCGAGCTACTCGCTGCGCGACACACTGATCGAACTGGTCGGCCCCACGCTCACGCGCGGGCAGGAGGTGGCCTTTACCGAAACCGACGGCACGCGGCTCGTGGCGCTCGGCACGTCGCGCCGCACCGGCACGCGCGTCTTCACCTCGCAGCAGCTCATCGATCTGCCCGGAGCCGCGCTGATGCTGCGTGTCGACGGCTGGCGCGCGGCGCCCGATCTTTTTCCGAACGTGCTCACGGCGCTGGTCACCGGCATCTCGATTGCGCTGGTGTCGGTGCTGGTGCTGCTGGCGCGCGACACGCGCCGCCGGCTGCGTGCCGAGCGCGACCTGGCCGATGCGCTCGCCTTTCGCAAGGCGATGGAAGACTCGGTGATTACCGGCCTGCGCGCGCGGGACCTGCAGGGCCGCATCACCTACGTCAACCCGGCGTTCTGCGAAATGGTCGGCTTCAGCCCTGAAGAACTGATGGCAGGCAGCGGCGAATCGACCGAGGTGCCCTACTGGCCCACCGAGCTGGCGCACGAATACCAGCAGCGGCAAGCGCGGCGCCTGGCCGGCGGTATGCCGCCGCGCGAGGGCTTCGAGTCGGTCTTCATGCGCAAGGACGGCACGCGTTTTCCGGTGCTCATCTTCGAGGCCCCGCTCATCAACGCGCAGCGCGTGCAAACCGGCTGGATGAGCGCCTTCATCGACATCAGCGAGCAGCGCCGCATCGAAGAACTCTCGCGCGCGAGCCAGGAGCGCCTGCAGGCCAGCGCACGGCTCGCCACCGTGGGCGAAATGGCGTCTCTGCTGAGCCATGAACTCACGCAGCCGCTGGCCGCAATTGCCAGCTACGCCACCGGGTCGCTCAACATGCTCGGCCCCCATGCCAAGGGCGAGCAGGCCGAAGTGGCCATGGCCGTGCGGCGCATTGCCGAGCAGGCCGACCGCGCCGGCCAGGTGATTCGCAGCGTGCACGACTTCGTGCGCCGCCGTGACCGCACGCGCGAGGCCGTCGCTCCCCAGGCATTGATCGATGCGGTGCTGCCGCTGGTGCGGCTGCAGGCGCGCAAGCTCGGCGTGATCATCGAGGTGCTGCTGGAAGACCGCCTGCCGCAGGCCATGTGCGACCGCACGCTGGTCGAGCAGGTGCTGCTCAACCTGGCGCGCAACGCAATGCAGGCCATGGACACGCCGGACAATGCCGGAGAACGGGTGCTGCGGCTGCGCGTGGCGCGCGCCGTCGCGGTGGGCGGCACCGGCGTGGAAGACGCGCGGCGCTGGCTCGAGTTTTCGGTGGCCGACCTCGGCAGCGGCATCAGCGAAGAGGTGGCGAGCCGCCTCTTCACGCCTTTCTTCACCACGCGCGCCGACGGCATGGGGCTTGGCCTCAGCCTGTGCCGCACGGTGGTGGAACAGCACGGCGGCGTGTTGATGTTCGAGCCCAACCAGCCCCGGGGCACGGTGTTCCGCTTTACCCTGCCGGCGGCATGACCCTTGCAGGGTTGCCGCGGCCACATTTTTGAAACGACTGATATGCAACCGCTGATCGACGGCCTCATCTTCATCGTGGACGACGACGCCAGCGTGCGCGAGGCGTTGGCCTGGCTGCTGCGCTCGCGGCGCCTGGAGAGCGAGCACTTTGCAAGCGCCGAGGCCTTCGAGCAGCGCCTGGCCGAAGGGCCGCTGCCTCAGCAGCCGTTGTGCCTGCTGCTGGATGTGCGCATGCCCGGCACCAGCGGACTGGTGCTGTTCGACCGGCTCGCGGAGCGCGGCCTGCTCGACGCCATGCCCGTGATCTTTCTGACCGGCCACGCCGATGTGCCCACCGCGGTCGACGCAGTGAAGCGCGGTGCTTTCGATTTTTGCGAGAAGCCGTTCTCGGACAACGCGCTGGTCGACCGTATCGAGCAGGCGCTGGGTGCTTCGCTTCGTGCGCTCGAAGTGCAGCGCGTGCGGCGCAGCCTTGCCGGCCGCATTGCCGAGCTGACCGAGCGCGAGCGCGACGTGATGCGGCTCGTGGTCGAAGGCTTGCCGAACAAGCTGATCGCCGATCAGCTTGCGATAAGCGTGCGCACGGTGGAGGTCCACCGTGCGCGCGTGTTCGAAAAGATGGAAGTGAAATCAGCGGTCGAGCTGGCCAACCGCTTGAGAGATCTCTAGGAGATCAGGACTTTTCCGCCACGAAGATTTCAACGCGGCGATTCTGCGCACGGCCGGCGGCGGTGCCGTTGTCGGCCAGAGGCTCGCGCGAGCCGCGGCCGTCGGTGGTGATGGCGGTGCTCGAAACGCCGCGCGCCACGAGGTGGTTGCGCACGCTGTCGGCGCGGCTCACAGAGAGGCGCTCGTTGCCTTCTTCGCTGCCGGTGTTGTCGGTGTGGCCCACCACGCGCACGCTGGCCGCCGTGGCGCTGCGCAGGCCTTCGGCGACCTTGTCGAGCACCTGCGCAAGATTGCGCTTCACGTTGGAGCGGCCCACGTCGAACGAGAGTTCGTTGGGGACCACGAGGTGCAGTTGGTTGTCCGCGGTTTGCTCGATCACCACGCCCGTGCCCTTGGTGGAATTTTCCAACTCGGTCTTGAGCGACGCCAGGCGCGCAGTCCAGCTATTGGACGGCGCGGCCGACTGGGCATCCGGTGCGGTTGCAGCACCCGGCGCAGGCGATTGCGAGGCGCAGCCCGCAATGAACAATGCGGCCGCAGCCGCACCCGAAACAACAAACTTCCTCATGAGTTTTCCCTCTGGATTGACATTGAAACGATAACGATGGGCACCGGCCGCTCCCGCCCGGCCGGCTTTTTCTTCTTGTCTGGCTTACTTGTTCTTTTGTGTCTGTCGGTGGGGTCAGCCTCGCGGTGCGCGCTCGCCCACAAAGATCTCGACGCGGCGGTTCTGGGCCCGGCCGGCATCGCTGTTGTTGTCGGCAATCGGCTCACGCGAACCGTGGCCTTCGATGCGGAAGGCTGCTGCGCTCACGCCGCGTGCCACCAGGTAGTCGCGCGTGCTGGCGGCACGGTCGACCGACAGCGGGTTGTTGATGGCGTCCGAGCCGGTGCTGTCGGTGTGGCCGATGATGCGCACCTCGGCGTTCGGGTTGTTGCGCAGGCCGCTTGCGAACTGGTCGAGCACGGGCGCGAAGTTCGACTTGATGTTGGCGCGGCCCACGTCGAACGACACGTCGCTCGGGATCTGGAGCTTGAGCTCGTTGTTCGGGGTTTGCGTGACGGCCACGCCGGTGCCTTGCGTGGCGGCTTCCATCTGGCGCTTCTGGTTTTCCATGCGCTGCGACCACAGGTAGCCGCCGAGCGCGCCGGCTGCGGCACCCACCACGGCGCCGGTGCCGATGGCGCCGCGGTTGCCGCCGGTGGCGGAGCCGATGGCGGCGCCGCCCAGGGCGCCAATGCCGGCACCAATGCCGGTGTTGCGCTGGGTGTCGGTCATGCCGCCTGCGCATCCGGACAGGACGAGTGCAGCGGCGGTGGTGGCGAGAACGAATTTTTTCATGGCTTTCCCTTTCAAGGATGAATCAGGCGGGCCACAGCTTAGCTTCGGCAAGCATGCGATGGTACGGCCTTACCGATCCGCGGAAAACAGGAAAACCTTTCGCCATGTCCGATGAATGCTGCGATGATTGCTACTAAAGTAATAGCGAATGGCCTCTTCTCCGACATTTCCCTGCGGTGTGGGGCTACGCGAGAAATTCACGCGTCGGGAGGGCTGTCCTTCTTGGACGATCCGTTGTCATCGGCGGCCTCGTCCTCGTCGTGCAGTTCACCTTTATTTCGACCGGAAAACATGGTCCACCAGACGATCAATATGAGCACGAGCCCGGCCCCGAGGGCTTCAAGCAAAATCAAACCCATGAGAAATGGACTCCAGTGGCTGGTAGGGCTCGCGATCGTAGCAACGATGGCGGGCTGCTCGCTCAGCCCGCGCGCGCCGGAACCCCCGGCACGCCCCACCGTGACACCCCCGCGCGACCTCGGGCCCCTGACCGGCTCGCTGGCGCACCCCAAGAGCCGATGGGTCCCCGTCGGCTGGTCGGAGCTTCCGGGCTTCAGCGACGATCCGCTGCACGAAGCCTGGATTGCGCTGCTTGCCAACTGCGCGCGCCCCAATGCCGCCTTTGCGCCGCTGTGCCGCGACGTGCGCCAGCTGGCCATTGCCACGCCCGAAGAGCAGCGCCAGTGGATGACCGACCGGCTGCAGCCCTACCGGGTCGAGTCGCTCGCGGGCTTGAGCGAAGGCAAGCTCACGAGCTACTACGAGCCGGTGTACGAAGCCTCGCGCGTGCCCACCGCGGCCTTCAACGTTCCGATCTACCAGGCGCCGGACGGCCTGGTGCCGCGCCGCCCCTGGTACACCCGGCAAGAGATCGAAACGCTGCCCGAGGCCCAGGCGGCGCTGCGCGGCCGCGAGATCGCATGGATGGCCGACCCCATCGACGCGCTCATGCTGCACATCCAGGGCTCGGGGCGCCTTCGCCTTACCGAAGCCAACGGCGTGCAGCGCACCGTGCGCGTGGCGTTCTCGGCCACCAACGAGCAGCCCTACAAGAGCGTGCAGCAATGGCTCATTGCGCAGGGCGTGGCCAAGGTCGGCAAATGGCCTGACGACACCAAGGCATGGGCTGCGCAGAACCCGCAGCGGGTGTCGCAATTGCTGTGGAGCAATCCGCGCTATGTGTTTTTCCGCGAAGAGACGATGAGCGAGTTGGACGCTTCGTTCGGCCCGCGCGGCGCGCAGGGCGTGCCGCTCACGGCCGGGCGCTCCATCGCGGTCGACCGCGAAAGCATTCCGTACGGCACGCCGGTGTGGCTCGCCTCGAGCGGCCCTGCCGCGCAGCTGCAGAAGCTCGTGGTTGCGCAGGACACCGGCAGCGCCATCGTCGGCGCCGTGCGTGCCGACTACTTTGCCGGCACCGGTGCCGATGCCGGCCGGCTGGCTGCCAGCATGAACCAGCCGCTGCGCCTGTGGGCGCTGTGGCCGAGGCAAATGCCGGCGCCCTGACTGGCGTCAGCTGCCGGTCGGAGGGCGAGTCAGCGCGGCTGACCGGAGGCTGAGCGTTTCACGCTCGTGTCATGCGAACTGACTACCTTTGCGGGTTGATTTCTTGTTCAACCCACGAAAGACATTGCGCATGACCGCAAACTCCCGCAGCGACGATCCTTCGATCGATCTCGACGACATCGGCACCAACCCCACCTCGAATCCCTCTTTCAGCGACCTGATCGCGTCGCGCCTGAGCCGCCGTCACCTGTTCGGCCTGGGCGTCGGCACGGCCGGCACCGCGTTGCTGCAGGCATGCGGCGGTGGTGGTGGCGGCGGTGGGGGCATCGGCTTCCCCGTGCTGCCTCCTGCACCGGCTCCCGCACCTCCGCCGCCTGCACCCGCGCCGCCGGCACCGGCGCCTGCACCGCTCAAGCTCAACTTCAATGCCGTGGCCAAGAGCCTGGACGACGTCGTGAGCGTGCCCGCGGGCTACACCGCCAGCGTGCTTTACCGCCTGGGTGACCCGATTGCGAACGGCGTGGCTGCCTACAAGAACGATGGCACGGACGATCCGGCCACCTACGACCGACGTGCCGGCGATCACCACGACGGCATGACCTTCTTCGGCATGGACGGCTCGAACAAGTGGGACCCCGCCAACGCGGCGCGCGGCCTGCTCGTGATGAACCACGAAGCCATCACGCCGCTGTTCCTGCACCCCACCGGCCAGACCATTACCGGCACCGGCAATGCAGCGGTTCGCACCGTGGCAGATGAAGTGCTGCGCGAGTTCTACCTGCACGGCGTGAGCGTGGTCGAAGTCAACAAGAGCGGCACCAGCTGGAGCTACAAGCAGGACTCGCTCTTCAACCGCCGTGTTCACACGCTCACCGAAATGACGTTCTCGGGACCGGCCGCCAAGACCGACTACCTGAAGACCAAGTACTCGACTGACGGCAGCAAGACCCGCGGCACGCTCAACAACTGCGCCAATGGCACCACGCCGTGGGGCACGTACCTCACCTGCGAAGAGAACTGGGCCGGCTACTTCCGCCGCATTCCGGCCACCGACAACCCCAGCCGCACCGCCAAGGAAATCACCTCGTTCGGCCGCTACGGTGTGTCGAGCACCGGCCGCGAACTGTGGGCCACCGTCACGCCGGACACGGCCGACGACATCTACGGCCGCTGGAACACCCAGGTGACCGGCGCCACCGCGACCGACGATTTCCGCAACGCCGCCAACACCTACGGCTGGGTGGTCGAGATCGACCCCTTCAACCCCGCCAGCACGCCCAAGAAGCGCACCGCGCTCGGCCGCTTCGGCCACGAAGGCGCATGCCTGGGCCCGGTCGTGGTCGGCAAGCCGCTGGTCTGGTACATGGGCGACGACTCGCAGAACGAATACCTCTACAAGTTCGTCTCCACCAAGGCCTGGGATGCGGCCGACATCGGCGGCGGCATGGCGGCCGGCGACAAGTACATGGACGACGGCAAGCTCTACGTCGCGCGCTTCAACGCCGACGGCACGGGCAACTGGCTGGAGCTTTCGCTCGGCGTGAACGGCATCACCTCCGGCAACGCCGCGTACCCCTTCGCCGATGCGGCCGACGTGGTGATCAACGCGCGCCTTGCGGCCGACGTGGCCGGCGCGACCAAGATGGACCGCCCCGAGTGGACCGCCGTCAATCCGAAGAACGGCGACGTGTACCTCACCCTCACCAACAACGCCGCGCGCACCATCAGCACGACCGATGCCGCCAACCCACGCTACTACAACGACCCCAAAGGCGTGGCCCAGACGGCGCAGAAGGGCAACCCGAACGGCCACATCGTTCGTTTTGCCGACGCCGGCGCTGACCCCGCAGCCGTCAGCTTCACGTGGGACGTTTATCTCTTCGGTGCGCGCTCGACGGCATCGGCCGACGTCAACCTGTCCAACCTGGTTGCAGACAACGACTTCTCCAGCCCCGACGGCATGTGGTTCAGCCATGCGACCGCCGGCCTGCTGTGGCTGCAGACCGACGACGGCAAGTACACCGACGTGACCAACTGCATGATGCTGGCGGCGCTGCCGGGCCAGGTGGGAGACGGCGCGGCGAAGACGATCACCAACGTTGACGGCGCCACCAGCGCGACGCAGGCTACCTTCATCGGCAAGGCGCCCGGTGCCGACGGCCTGCGCCGCTTCCTGGTCGGCCCGAAGGACTGCGAGATCACCGGCATCGCCGAATCGGGCGACGGACGCGCGCTGTTCGTCAACATCCAGCACCCGGGTGAAACCACCGCTGCGGCGAACATCAGCGACCCGACCAAGTTCGGCAGCCACTGGCCAGAAGGCGGCACGGCCCGCCCGCGCTCGGCCACGGTCGTCATCACCAAGGACGACGGCGGCCTGATCGGACTCTGATCGGTTGCGCCGGTCGCTCCCCCGGGTTGCACGCAACCCGGGGGAGCCCAGCGAACTAGCGAGGCAACGGCAACGCCGTTTTGTATCGCACCTGCTTGAGCGCAAAGCTCGAGCGGATTTTCTCGATGCCTGGAATCGGCGTGAGCTGTTCCAGGATGAATTTCTCCAGCGCCGCCATGTCCGCCACCGCGATGCGGATCAGGTAGTCGCTGTCGCCCGTCATCAGGTAGCACTCCATCACTTCGTCGTGCTCGGCAATGCGTTGCTCGAAGTCGGCGAGCGACTGCTTGCTTTGCGTGGTGAGGCTGATCGAGATGAACACGTTGAGCCCGAGGCCCAGCGCCTTTGCGTTCGCGAGCGCCACATAGCGGTCGATCACGCCGCCGGCCTCCAGCGCCTTCACGCGCGCGAGGCACGGCGAAGGCGACAGCTGAACGCGGCGCGCAAGCTCCACGTTCGACAGCCCGCCGTCGCGTTGAAGCTCGTCGAGGATGCGAAGGTCAATGGTGTCGAGTTGCACGATATGCGGCGTTCGGTTGGTTTTCAGGAATTTTATGCTGCGCTGCTGCCATGGGTATGCCCAAGCCGGTAGCTAATTCTTTCCGCTGCGGCCTAAAGTGCCGGCATGAACGCCCCGATTTCATCCGACCAGATGCGCGCGCTGCTGCTCGACACGCCGCTCTCGCACGACCCCGATCCTGCCGAGACCGCCGAATGGCGCGACGCCTTCCTGGCGCTGGCGCACACGCATGGTCCTCAGCGTGCGCGGCAGATGCTGGTGGAGCTCGCCCGGCTTGCGCGGCAGCAACGCATCGGATGGCAGCCCGAACTCGCGACGCCCTACGTCAACACCATTGCGGTGGAAGACCAGCCGCCGTTTCCTGGCGACCTGGCCGTCGAGGAGCGCCTGGCTTCGCTCATGCGTTGGAACGCGCTTGCGATGGTGGCGAAGGCCAACCAGGCGTATGGCGAACTGGGAGGCCATATTGCCAGCTATGCCAGCGCGGCCGATTTGTTCGAGACCGGCTTCAACCACTTCTTTCACGCGCGCGATGAAAATCATCGAGGCGACCTGGTGTTCTTTCAGCCGCACAGCGCACCCGGCGTTTACGCACGCGCTTACCTCGAAGGCCGCCTCAGCGAAGAAGACCTGAAGCACTATCGCCAGGAACTGACCGCGCCCGCCTTCACCCAAGGCAGCGGCGCACGCGGCCTAAGCAGTTATCCGCACCCCTACCTGATGCCGGATTTCTGGCAGTTTCCGACCGGCTCGATGGGCATCGGCCCGATCAGCTCGATTTACCACGCGCGCTTCATGCGCTACCTCACGCACCGCAACCTGCTCGACTGCGAGGGCCGCAAAGTGTGGGGCGTGTTCGGCGACGGCGAAATGGACGAGCCCGAATCGATGAGCGCGCTGACGCTTGCCGCGCGCGAGAAGCTCGACAACCTCGTGTGGGTCGTCAACTGCAACCTGCAGCGCCTGGACGGCCCGGTTCGCGGCAACGGCCGCATCATCGACGAGCTTGAAAAGCTCTTTGCCGGCGCGGGCTGGAACGTCGTCAAGCTCGTGTGGGGCAGCGACTGGGACGGCCTCTTCGCGCAGGACGTGAGCGGCGCGCTGGCGCGCGTGTTCGCCAACACCGTCGACGGCCAGATGCAGACCTTTGCGGCCAAGGACGGTCGCTTCAACCGCGACAACTTCTTCGGCCAGAACCCCGAGCTTGCTCGACTTGCAGAAGGCATGACCGATGAGCAGATCGACCGCTTGAAGCGCGGCGGCCATGACCTCGTAAAGATATACGCCGCCTATGCCGCCGCGGCCGCACACAAGGGTCAACCGACCGTGATCCTCGCCCACACCAAGAAGGGCTACGGCATGGGCAGCGCCGCGCAGGGCAAGATGACCACGCACTCGCACAAGAAGATGGGCGACGTCGATCTCATCGAGTTTCGCGATCGCTTCAACCTGCCGCTCACCGACGCGCAGGCCATAGCGATGGACTTCTACCGCCCGCCCGAAGACAGCGCCGAGATGCAGTACCTGCGCAGCCACCGCGCTGCGCTCGGCGGCGCCATGCCCCGCCGCGAGACCGCGTGCGACGTGGTGCCCAAGCCCGACATCGCAAGCTACGCGCAATTCGCGACAGCGGCGGCCGGCAAGGAAATGAGCACCACCATGGCCTTCGTGCGCATGCTGGGCAACCTCATGAAGGACAAGGCGCTCGGCCCGCGCATCGTGCCCATCGTGGCCGACGAGGCGCGCACCTTCGGCATGGCCAACCTGTTCAAGCAGGTCGGCATCTATTCGAGCGTGGGCCAGCGCTATGCACCGGAAGACATCGGCTCCGTGCTGAGTTATCGCGAAGCCATCGACGGCCAGATTCTGGAAGAAGGCATCAGCGAAGCCGGCGCCATTGCCAGCTGGACGGCAGCCGCCACCAGCTACAGCGTGCACGGCCTGGCCATGCTGCCCTTCTACATCTACTACTCGATGTTCGGCTTCCAGCGCGTGGGCGACGCCATCTGGGCCGCGGCCGACCAGCGCGCACGCGGCTTCTTGCTGGGCGCCACATCGGGCCGCACCACCCTCGGCGGCGAAGGCCTGCAGCACCAGGACGGCAGCAGCCACCTGGTGGCCGCGACCATCCCCAATTGCAAGGCCTACGACCCCGCCTATGCGGGCGAAATGGCCGTCATCGTCGATGCGGGCATCCGCGAAATGATGGTCGAGCAGAAGGACGTGTTCTATTACGTCACGCTCATGAACGAGAACTACGCGCAGCCTGATGTGCCCGAGGGGGCGGAGGCGGACATCCTGCGCGGCTGCTATCGCTTTGGCGTGTACGCGCCGACTTCAGGCAAGGCGAAAACGAAGAAGGTCGTCACGCTCATGGGCTCGGGCGCCATCCTCACCGAGGTCATCAAGGCGGCGCAGCTGCTGGCCGATGAAGGCATCGAGGCCGGGGTGTTCAGCGTGACGAGCTGGAGTGAACTTGCGCGTGACGGCCTGGCTTGCGAGCAGCGCGCGATTGCGGGTGAGAAAGATGCCGGTTTGCCATTCATCGCGCAGCAGCTCAGTGCGAGCAAAGGCCCGATCATCGCCGCCACTGACTACGTGCGTGCCGTGCCCGAGAGCGTGCGCGCCTTCTTGCCCGAAGGCCGCCGCTATCTCACGCTGGGAACGGATGGGTTCGGCCGCAGCGATACGCGTGCAGCGCTGCGGGAGTTCTTTGGGGTGGATGCGGGGAGCATTGCGCGGGCGGCGCGGTATGCGTTGGGGTGAGCGGAGCGACCGCCGCTATTCCTGTTTTGGAAAGTCGTTGTTCATCACCCGCCCGACGGTGGCGAACAGCTCCTGGCGCACGCCTTCGTATGCTGCCTTGTTTTCTTTGAGCAAGGTGTCATAGGCAAAGTAGGTGGGTCCGCCCCGGTTTGACGTGACGGAGTTCCACGTGATGGGCTGGAGCTTGTCGTCGCGCAGTGCGTACTCCACCGAAATGATTGGCCGGAAGTCCGCGGTCAAGCTGGGCGCTCCGTAGCCGGCGGTGATGCGCAGCAGCATCACCTCGTAGCCCGGCGTCGCCGTCAGGCCGGCGAGTTCCATTTTTCGCGCAGCGCCTGTGGCGCGATTACTTGGCGTGAGCTTGACTTCTCGGCCTGTTGCGCGCATGGCTTCAGCCAGGCGTTCAGCGTATTCCCGATGAAGCGTCAGCTCGCCCTGGCTTTCTTCTATCGCCTGCTGAAAACGTTTGCTGCGGCTCGCGACCTGGTCCATGGAGTTGCTGCGATTGGCAACGTCAGCGCCAATCGCCACCAGCACTCCCACAGGCCCGAGCAAACCGCCGAGCCCGACTGTCGGCGTCGCGCCGGTATCCAGAACAGCTAGTTCGGACTTGGCGTTGTAGACGATCTCGACCCGGGGATGTGACAGCGGCTCTGGCTCTTCATTGGCCGCTTGCTTGGGCCGACCGGCGCAAGCAACGAGCATGACTGCAATGGTGCAGACGGTGATGATGCGTTTCATGGCGCTCCCTCTCATTTGAAATTTTGGAATTTTTAAGGCGGACTCAGTTGATCTCAGGCTGCTGCTCGGCGCGCAGCGGTCCAACGTCTGTCAAAAACTTGCGTTGAGATTGAACCCAAACGTGGTCCTGGCCGTGCGATACCCCTCGGGCTTGCGGATCGGCGCCCCCATGAAGAAGTCATAGCTCAGCTTGCTCCACTGCCCCCGCACGCCAATGACCGCGCCCGCGAGGCTGCGCCCCAGCCCATCCACCGTCGAGCGCCCGCCCACATGCCCGTAGTCGGCGCCGACATACAGTTCCGCCCCGCTCTGGCCTGACCCCGTGGGGATCGCCCACCCGATGTCGTTGCGGATCAGCCAGCCCCGCTCCCCCATCAGGCTCGTCTCGCCATCGAAGCCGCGCACCGTGTAGCGCCCGCCGATGGCGAACCGGTCCTGCGGCATCAGCGGCGTGCGGTTCCACTGCGCGCGGATCAGCCCCGAATAGCGCAGCTTCTGCGCCCCGAGTTTGAACGGCGCATTCAGGCTCACCTCGGCCGTGTACAGCTTCATGCGCGAAGTGCCTTCCAGCGGCTCGTCAGGGTGGTTGCGGTGGTAGATCTCCTGCGGCGAGGTCCGGGCGCCAAAGCCGCCCGTGCCGTGCTTGAGCGCCAGCGTTCCTTCCAGCGTGGCCTCGCCGATGAACTCCTTGTGGTTCAGGCCGAGCTCCCAGCCACCCACCACCCGGTGCTGCACATCGACCTCGGTGTCGTCCACGAAGTTGCGCGACTCGCGCCGGAAGCCCTTGAGCGCCAGCGTGGTCTTGCGGCTCTGGTCGCGGTACAGCAGGCGCGAGAGCTTGACTTCGGCGTTGTTGGTCTTGCCCGCGTAGACATAGTCCTGGTTCAGCCCCGCCACGCTCTGGTGGTACTGGCTGTTCGAGGCCGTGAACCCGAGCATCCAGTAACCGTACGGCAGCGAATAGTGCACCGTCTGGCCCTCGGTGCCGTAGCTCGGCTCCGAGAGAAAGTGGCTGTTGATGCTGTGGTTGGCGCTCAGGTAGAACAGGTCGTTCAGCCCGAAGGGGTTGTCCACCGACACCGTGGCGCCGGCCTGGTAGCGGCCCGTGGCCTTGGTGCCGCTGTCGTCCAGGCTCAGGGCCACGCGCCACTTCTTGGCCTGCACGTACTTGACCACCAGGTCGCTGTCGCCCGGCCGGGCGTTGGGTGCCGTCGAGGGCTCGATCTGGATGTCGGCCTCGGCCGTGGGGGCGCGCTTCAGGTTCTCCAGCCCCTGCTCGATGTCGCGCAGGTTCAAGAGAGCGCCCGGCCGGGCGGGAATGGCCGAACCCAGCAAGGCGCCGCTGCCCAGCAGCGTCGAGGAAGAATCCGGCGTCAGGCGGATGGCCGCGATGCGCCCGGGCACCAGCGACAGGGTCAAGGTGCCGGTGGAGAGATCCTGCGGCGCGGCCAGCACCCGGGTGGTGACAAAGCCGCGCGCGATGGCCGCCTGCTGGGCGCGGGCGAGCACCACGTTCACGCCTGCGGTGCCCAAGCACCGGCCAAGGGGAGAATCGTTGCCTTCAGGACCCGAAAGATCAGAAACAGCCCATTGGAACAATTCGGCCTGCTCGCCGACCAGCAGCACGCGGTCGATGCGAAAGCACGGGGCTTCGGATTCGGGAATGCGTGCCACCGGTGCAGGCGGCGCCGCCTGCGGGCGCTGGTCGATGGTGCGCTCGTTCTGCTCGCGCAGCGCGCGTTCGCGTTCCTGCTGGCGTTGCTGTTCAACGAAGGGCTGGGGGGTGCTGGAAATCTGGGCCGTGGCCAATAGTGGACCGCCCAACAGCACGCCGGCCAACATGGCAAGCGAGTTCGTTTTCAATTTCTCTCCCTGATGTTTTTATCTACACCGTCGCGCGCAGTGTCTGAGCAATTTCACCAACGCCCTTTGTACTTTCCGGCCAACCACGTGACGACCGTTGCAACAACAGAAACGCCGAGGACGACAAGGAGCAGACGGTAAAGCTCAGATGGACTGACCGGAAAATAGAGTACCCCATGGATTGCCCAGCGAATCAAGGGCATGGCAAGCAAAGCAGCCAAGGAAAAGCCGACGCCAAACATGAAGAGGAAGGTCAAAAACAGAACTCCAAGCATTCTCAAGCCTAGACTTCGCGATGTGTTCATCTTCCACCTCTAGTTGGGTTGCCTGTACCTTGTGGAACATTTGGGTTATTGACTCCCGCATTGGCCAACTCCTGCAAGAAGCTGCCAACGCCGGCGCCACTCATCCCGGGCACAACACTAGGCTGCAGCCAACTCTGCATGGTGTAACCTAGGTCTTGCCACATTGGCCGGTACCATGGATTGAAATAACCATTCAATCCGTTCTGCGTGACAGCGCCGACTGGATAACCAAGCGTTGTTCCCAGTGCGGCCCCCAAGAGGCTACCTCCGGAAGCGGAAGGCGCTTGATTCATATAGATTGTGTTCATCCCCGACCCGACGAGCGCGCCTCCTGTGTTAACAAACATCGACGACATGAATCCCGCCCCATAAGTTAACGCCCCCGTATAGAACGCCATCCCGACATCCCGCGGATTGAGCTGACTAAAACTCCCGCCATTTCCATATAACTGTCCGCCCACGTTTGCTGCTGCCCCGATTGTTCCGCCTACGGCAAGTCCTTCCCAAGTCAACGAAACGCCAGCGGGTCCTAGCAGCGGAGCCACAATCAACGCGGCAGCGGTGATCGCCTGTTGCGTACATTGCTGAGGATTGGCCTTGCAATTGTTCAGCACGTCGATTGAGTGCCTCACTGTCTCTCGATAAGCGGGATCGTTCGCCAGCCGCTGCCCCGCGTACTGTCCCAGATCATTGCCAGTTCCGGCGCCAATTGGCAGTTTCCCTGCGTCCGCCAGATCGATCATCGCCTGCGTTCCATTAATCACATCGTCCCGCAGGGTGACGCAGTTCCCAGTTTTCGCACAGTTGGCCAACGCCACGTTCTGTTGATTGCTGAGATCCTGATAGCTGTTTCGTATGACCTGTTGCTCCTCCTGCGTACACTTCCGTGCTTGGCATCGCTTGATGTCTTCCGCGAGCGCTTCCCATTGAGTGCGCGTCAGATAGTTGTTCGTGACCTCGTTCAATGCCCCAGCGGCTCCTGATGTACCACCTAGTGCACCACCGATGGCCATGGTCAGCCCCGCCACCACTGAATCATGTGCAGCGCCAGTGAGCCCCAACGCTCTGACGGTCTGGTCAACGTAAGAGGCGACCTGCGTACTCGCAACCGCGCCAATGGCGCCCCCGGCACCACCTGTCAGCCCGCCAATCACCATGTGCCCGGACGCGCGGCATGTGCCGTTGCTCCCCCAGCATGCCCGCTCCTCATCGGTTGTGGCATTCCGCAAGCGTTCGTTCGCATACTGACCCCATGCACTTGACGCCTGTGATCCGAATTGCGCTGTGATCAGGACTTGCCCTTGAACATCTCTCATGGCACGCTCGCGATTGGTCCTTTGCAGCGCGTTGGTGCCGTCGACTCCGGTGCGCACCGCCGCGTTGCCTGCAATGCCCGAGATTCCGCTTTGCGTGAGGCTCGACTGATTGACATCATTGCTGCCGATGCCGGCGCTGCCCGAACTCGATCCCGAGGTGCTGGTGCTGAAGCTGACGCTGTACCCGCTGCCTTGGAACGTGTCGTGGTTGACCAGATCGGTCATCGTCAGACTGCCTGTCGTGAAGCTGTTCCTGCCTGCAATTACGGCGGCATCGGTGCTGCTGATCACACCGCCCACGAGATTGGTGTTGCCCGCCACATTGACGCCGAAGCCGCCGTTCCCCGCCAGGAAGCCACTTTGCTGCGTCGCACTCGCAAAATTGCCGTCCCCTTGCATGTTGTGGGCATAGACGCTCACGCTGCTGTCGCCGGTGCAATACCAAGCGCAGATGGTGGCGTTGAAGCCGCCCCCACTGTTCTGGCTGTGGTACGTGCTGGTGTCCTGCAGAGTCTCGATGTGTAGGTTGCCTCCCACGTCGGCATTAATCCGGCTTCCGGAAACCGTGGCGCCCCGGACGGTGGTGTCGCCGCCGCTGGAGATGTTGACCTGTTGGCCCGCACTGACGGTGGTGTTCGTCCATGCGCCATCGGTGCCGTTGTCGCGTCCGCTCTGGCTCCCAGCGGCCATCTCGATCGTCAGACCGTTGCTTTGCCCGAAGGTGAAGCCCACACCGATGCTGGCATTGCTGCTGTGGCTGGTGGAGCTCTGCTCGCGGGTGTTCGCAGCCGCCTCGAGGGTGATGTTGTTTTCCGCCGAGAGGTTGACGTTCTTGCCCGCATCGATTTCGCTGCCGCGTATGAGGATGTTGGAGTCACGCCCGCCGCCAGTGGCGGTAATGGTCACATTGCCGCCCGCCTGCACCCGCGAACTGGCCGAGCTGTCGCTGCTCTCAGTGCGCGTGGACTCGCTCGAACTGCTACCGAGGGTAAGGGTCGCCCCCATGCTGACCACTCCGGTGCCGCCCTTGCTTTGGGTCACTGCCTGTTGTGCAATGTCCTGGTATGCGGAATAGCCACTGAGTGCCATGCTCGCCGCGCCCAGCGCCTGCATGCGGTCATCCTTGGTGTCACCCATCGCCTGAGTGGTCTCCTCCAGGTTCCGCAGCATATCGATCAACGGTGCCTTGATGCCCAGCGTGATGCCGCCCTGAGAGAAGCTCTGCGTGCTTTCGCTGCGGCTCGTCTCGCGCGCCTCGACGATCTCCACGTCGCGCGCCTGGATGTCGATGTCGCCGCCCGGCGCGATCACATCGCTGCCCACCTGGCTGTAGCGGTTGCCGGCGGTAATCATGACATTTCCCGAGATCGCCCCGACAGTGCTGCCCACGGCCGTGCTCTCGCCGGTCTTGCTGGTACTGCGCATATCCTGGTGGCCCCAGGTCCAGCCCGAGTTCGCATCGAACATGCCGCTGTTCGATTCCTCGCGAACGTACTGGCTGTCACGCGTCTGCGTCGCAGCTTCGATGGTGATGTTGTTGCCCGCCCGGAGCTCGGTGCCCTGGTCGCTCACCACGTTCGAGCCGCGGATGCGGATGTCGTTGCCGGCATCCAGCATCACCGTCTTGCCGCCCAGGCTGCTGCCGATGACGCCGGTCGATCCATATGTGCCCTGTTCCATGCTGCGGTCGCTGCCCCAGAAGCCGCTCTCCTCAGTGCGGCGTCCGGCGTTGAGCACCGAGGTCGACTGGCCGGCATTGATGGTGATATCGCGTGTGGCAGCGACCTCAAGCGCGCCTTCGGCGCTGTTGATGGTAGCCGCGCGCACGTTGACATCCCGCCCAGCACTCAGGGTAATGTCGCCGCTGGTCTCGATGCGGGTGCCGACTTCCCGCGTGCTGCTTTCCGCGCGGTAGTTGCCGGCGTCCCGGACCGTGGTGTCGTGCCTGGCGGTGGTGACGGTGCCCAGGTTGATGTCGCGGCCGGCGCCGATCTCGGTCGTGCCTTCCTTGCCGCTGTTGGCGACAAGGGCGCCGATCAGGTTGACGTCGCGCCCGGCCGAAGCCACCAGCACGCCCTTGGAGCCGGTCACGTAGAGCCCCGCCACCCGGTCGACGATGGTGGCACCGCGCAGGCTCGCGGCCCCGGGCGCGAAGTCCAGCGCCAGCGCACTGGTGCTGGTCGTGGTGCGCACGTTGATGTCGCGGCCGGCCTCGATCTTGAGTTGGCTGGCCGCATCGATCGTGCCGCCGATGTTGTTCAGGTCGGTCCGGGCCTTGAGGTCGAGGCTGCCGCCGGAGATGCGGCCGTTCAGGTTCTGGATGTTTTCCGCCGTGATGCTGACCGTGTTGCGTCCGGCGACCGTGCCGCTGTTGACGAGGTCGCCATCGAGCTTGATGTTGACCTCCTTGCCGGCCAGCAAGGCGCCCGAGCCGTCGATGTCGCCGTTCTTCACGCGCACGTAGACCTGCGGCACCAACACGCGCTGGGTGCTGCCGTCCGGCAGCGTGACGGTCTGCTCCACCAGCCAGACGATGTCGCTGGTCAGCTGTGCCATCTGGGCGTCGCTGAGCGCGATACCGGGCCGCAGGCCGTACTGGCGCGCAAAGGTAAGCCCTGCATCCATCAGCGCGGTGTACTGCGCTTCATCGCTCTCGTAGCCGTCCAGATAGCGGTAGCCCGTCAGTTGCGCCACCTGCTCGCGGATCAGGCGCTGCTCGTAAAAGCCGTCGCCCAGCCGCTTGAGGGTGTTGTCGGGGTCTTGGCCCAGGTTGTTCAGCAGGTAGTCGCTGCTGAGCCAGTTGCGCTGGTTCGCAAAACGCGGATCGGTCTCGATCAGGTAGCGGCTCGAGGCTTCCGCATGCGTGCGGAACAGGCTGGCGGTGGGCACGGTCAGGCCTGGCAAGGTGGTGCGCACGACCTGGGTGGTCCCGGAACTGGACGCCAGGTTCACCTCGATGATCGGGTGGACGATAGGACCTGCCGCACCGCCAGAGCCTGCGCCCGGCGCATTTACCGCAGTACCGCTGCCACCCGTGACACCCGTGGGGCCGCCGGCATTAACGCCGCTGGCGCTGGCCACGCCCTGATTGGTGTGGCCAGGCGCGAGCGTGCCGGTGGATCCGCCGCTGCCCACCACCGTCACGTTGCCCTCCTGTCGCGCCGCAGCCAGGGTCACGGTGATGGGATCGCTGGTGTTGTAGGGGGTGACTTGCGTGGGATCCCCCACACCCGCCTGGAAGTGCTGCCAGCCTGTGCGGGTCTTCGCCCCAGAGACCTCCACATTCTTGTTGGTGATGGTGCCGCCTGTGACGTTGAGCGCCTTGTTGGCCAGGATCTGGCTCATCTCGTTGGTGCCGCTGCCCACGGCAATGTCCATCTTGCCGCCGGCGATGATCCGGGCGGGCGCGGAGGTCTGCAGCACCGGGGTGGTGGTCGATTCGGTGTAGACCCAGGCGTAATAGGAGCGCGCGTAGTTCTCGTAGATGTCGCGAATGAAGGCTTCGGTCGCGGCGTCGAGGCGCTCGTGGGCATCCAGGTAAGCCTGGGCTTGAGTTGAGTCAGTCGGCGTGTCCGTGCCCGGCGGCGTCACACCGAAGGTGGCCCAGATCGGATCGGAGCGGGAGTACCAGGCACCCGGCTCCGTATAGGACTCGGTCTGATCGATGTTCACCTGCCGGGTGCCATGCAGGTCGCTGCTGTTGCGCGGCGCGTTCGTGTAATAAGCCCTGTAGCGGGACAGCGGATAGTTGGCGGACGGCACCAGGATGCCCGCGAACGGACCGGCCACAGGACCTGCGGCGTAGCTGACGAAGCTGGGCCACAGAACCCCGTTCATGTGCGCGAAGTCGAAGTTGGGCCCGCCCACACTCACAAAGACCAGCTGGCTGGCGTCGTAGCGCGTCGCGCTGCCGGGCAGTGCGTATTCCGTGTGCTGCTTGCCGTCGGAGCTGGTCTGCGTCGTCCAGGTCACGCCGCCATTGGTGTTGTTCAGGACATTCGTCTTGATGTCCATGTCCTGCACCGCCTCGATGGTCGCGGCGTGGTTGTTCAGTTCGCTGCCCGCGCCGCTGTCTACACCGTTGGCCTTGCCGTCCACCAGCTTGCCGCCGATGTAGAGGTTGCCGGCGCTGAGGATCAGGGCGCCATTGCTGTTGTTGATGGTGCCGGCGCCGATGTCCAGGCGGGTGCGCGCCGCGATGGTGCCGGCCGAGGCCACGCCGCTAATCGTCTCGGCGCTGTTGTTGAGCGTGCCGGCACCGATCGCGACCCAGTCGCCATAGATGCGGCCGGTGCCCAGGTTGTCCAGCGTGCCGGCGTTGATGCGGGTGGTGCCGCCGTCGATCACGCCGCGATTGGTCAGCGTGCCGCTGGCATTCAGCGTGGTGGTCTTGCCCTGGATGTCGCCGGTGGCTTTGTTGTCGATGTCCCTCGCCGAGAGCGTCAGATCGTTGCCGGCGGCCAGCTTGCCGCTGTTGGTGATGTCACCGGTCGTCGAAATCGTCAGGTTGCGGTTTGCGACGGTCTCGCTGCCTGCGGCAAAGGCGATGTCGCGGGTGACCGTCAGCGTCATGTCCTGGAGCGACAGCAGCTTGCCGTCCCAGCTGACCGAGCCCGCATCGAGGACAACGTTCTCGCCGCCGACCAGGGTGCCGCCGGTGTTGAGCACCGACAAGGTCTTGGCTGTGCTGGGGTCCTTGACGGTGAGCACCTTGCCGGCGGAGACCAGGCCGGCGCTGTTGTCGATGTTCCCGCTGCTGCTCAGTGTGGTGTTCTGGTCGGCGCGGATCGCGCCGGAGTTGTTGAGGATGGACTGTGCGGCGATATCGACGTTCTGGCCTTCGATGCCTTGCTCGGTCCCCCGGGTGTCGCTGTTGACGAGGTTCGCGGCACTGAGCGTCGTGGTGGCCGCCGAGCGGATCAGGCCTGTGGTATTGGTCAGTGTGCCCGCGTAGATGTTGAGATTGCCCACCGCCAGCGTCTCGCCACCGGTGTTGTCGTATTCGGCACCGTGGGTGTCGAGCGTGACCGTAGACTGCCCGAGCACCTGGCCTTCGCCCGTGTTGGAAAAGGCCTGCGTGTTGGCGGCCAGTGCGTTCTTCGCGCCAATGAAGCCGCCCGTGTTGATGACCTTCCCTGCGGTCAGGGTCAGCGTGTCGCCGCTGGCAATGCCGCCTTGGCCCGAGGTATAGCCTGCTGCATTGGTGTTGCTGAGCACGTGGCCATCCGTGTGAATGGTCATCGCGCCACCGGACTGGATCAGGCCCGTATCGTTGTTCAGCGCACCCGAGTTCACACCCACGGTGGTGGTCGCCGCCAGCGTGCCCTTCTTGCTGTTGTCCAGTGCATTGCCTTGCGTGTCGACCGACAGGCTGTCGCCGAAGACCTTGCCGCCGACATTGCTCAGCCCGCTGTTGACCAGCGTGGTCGCGGCGCCGGCCTGCAAGGTGCCGCCGTTGTTCGTCGTTGCGCCTTGGGTCTCAACGCCCAGATTGCCATTCACTGCGGCAACTACTCCGCCGCCGCTGTTGTCCAGCGTCCCGGCTTCCAGCGTGGTGTTGCCGTTGGCCGCCAGCGTGCCGCCGACGTTGGTTGCGGCAGCATCCACCTTGATGTTCAAGCTCCCTACAGCAGTGATGCTGCCGAGCTTGTCGTTGTTCAGGCTGCCAGCCACCACGGTGGTGTTGCCACCCGCACCGATCGCGCCCTTGTTGCTGTTGTCGAGCAGGCCGCCCACGGTCAGGGCGAGGTCGGAAGTCCCGGCCGCACGGAGGGTGCCGGCCTGGTTCGTCAAGCTGCCGGCTGCGATGTTTGTGTTGCCGTTGCTGGCCAGCGTGCCGCCGCTGTTGTCCAACGCGCCCACTACCGTGATGCGCGTCGCGTCGGTGCCGGTCTGCACGATCTGGGCGCTAGTGCGGTTGCCGAATGAGCCGGCGTCGATGGTGATTTGCTTGGCGCTGATCGCGGCCTTGGTGCCGTTCTGGTTGAAGGCGCCTGACATGGCGACGGCCAATGCGCCGTTGCCTGTGATCTGGCCATCGGTGCTGCTGTAGCTGCCGCCCGCAATGCTCAGCGTGCCGGCGCCGGCATGCTCAATCTTGCCGCCGGTGTTGATGATGCTGTCACCACTGAGGCTCAGGTCCTGTCCATTGCTGGCGATGCGTCCGCCGTCGTTGTTCAAGGTGCCCGAGACGGCGATGCCGGTCGCCGCGGTGCCGGTCTGCACGATCTCGCCACCGTTCGTGTTGGCAATGTTCGAAACGTTCAGGTCCAGCTGGCCGGCATTGAGCGTGCCCGCATCGTTGACCAGCGTCTGGCCGGGCTGCGCGTTGGCGGTGATGCGCAACGTGCCGGGCGTCACGATCTTGGCTTGGCTGCTGGTAACCACATTGCCCTGCATGGCCGTGACCGCAATGTTCACCGCGCTGGTCTGGCTGGCCGAGAGATCGACACTCGCGCCCTGCAGCATGGCATTGCCGGCCGCCAGGTTGGTGCCATTGGCGACCAGGGCGCCGCTCGTGGTCACGACCAGGTCACCCGCCGCGCCAAGCTTGCCGTCGCTCTGGATGCCCGCGCCGAGCACGCCGGTGGTGCCGCTTTGCAGGCTGCCGACGGCGACCGACGTGTGCCGTCCGGCCGTGACGCTGCCGTCGTTGGTCATCGCCCCGCCGACCGCGACACTCACATCGTTCGCGCCGCGCAGGCTGGCGCCATTGGAGTTGACGAGTGAACCCGCCTGCACCTTCAGGTCGGTGGCCGCCCCGATCGTGCCGCTGCTGCCATTGGTCAGTTGGTTAGTCACCCCCAGCTGCACTGCAGCCTGCGTCGACTGGATGCTGCCCTGCGTGCTGTCCAGGCTGCCCGCGCCGAGCGCGACGCCTTGGTTCGCCACCAGCGTGCCGCCGGTGTTGTTCACCGCGCCCGCCACATTGGCCGTCAGCGCGCCCGTTGCCGAGATCGTTCCGCGCGTGTTGTCGGCCTGGCCGCCCACCGTGAGCGTGGCGTCGGTGGCGCTGGTCAGCTTGCCGTCGACGTTGACCAGGTCGCCGGTCGTGGTGATGTTCAGGCTGCCCGCCTTCAGCGTGCCGCCAGTGTTGTCGAAGCGATCGACATTCGCGCTGAAGCTGTTGCTGACATTCAGCGTGCCGCCGTGGTTGTCGAAGGTCGGCTGGCTCACGGCCATGCTGGCGACGCTCAGGGTGCCGCCGTTGTTGTTGATGTTCGCGCTTTGCAGGCTGATGGGCCCGCCGGCGTAGATCTTGCCGCCGTCGTTGCGGAGCGTGCCGGTGGCGGTGATCGCACCCGGCGACGGTGGCACGTACGGGGCGGGCGTGATGGTGCCGCCGGAGCCGGTCTCCGCGCCAGTGCCTGCGGTGGGCGGGGTGGGGCTGGTGGTGCCGCCTGTGCCAGTTCCTGTGCCCGTGCCGCCGCCGGTTCCGGTGTCGGGCGTGGACGGCGCAGCCGCCACGGGCTCCGCGCCGATGACGCCGCCGCTGGTGTTGCTCAAAGCGGGCGCGCTCAGCGCCAAGCCCGTGCTGCTGGTCTGGCGGATGGTGCCGCCGCGGTTGTCGATGTCGCCCGCCGTGCTGGCGAGCTCCAGCCGCGCGCCTTCTAAGGTGCCGCCCGTGCCGTTCAGCGCATTCGCCAGCTCGCCCTGCGTCGTGATCTTGAGGTTGCCGCCGCTGACTACGCGGCCGCTGTTGGCCATGCCCGTTGCCGCCAGGTTTGCGTCGGCGGTGGCCTGCATGGTTCCGATGTTCTCCAGGCGCCCGGCGCTGGTGACGACTAATTGGCCCGCACCCATCAGCGCGGTGGCGCCCGGTGCGGCCTGGATCGTGCCGGCGTTGCGCACGCCCAGCCCAGCCTCGGTGCCGATGAGCGTGATCTTGCCTGCGTACATGCCGCCGAGTGCGGCCACGTCCAGCGCAAAGGTGGGTGCTGTGCCGGTGCCGCTGGTCGGCGTGATCTGGTTGTGGTCGGCGCTCACGGTGTTCGCACCCGTCACCACCTTCAGCTCGCTGGCCCAGATGCCGGCATTGGCCTCGACCGCACGCGCGAGGATCGCGGCGTAGTCCGTCTTGCTCGCGTCCAGGCCGGCCCCGTCGATGGTGATGGTGCCGCCGCGCACCAGAAAGCTGTCCAGGCCGCCAATGGCGTTGAACTGCGGCGTGCCCGTGGTCAGCGTGGCGCGCGATGCATTGATGAAGCCGCCGCCGTTGACGCTGATGCCCGCCGGGTTGGCGATGATCACTTCGGCACGCTGCCCCGCGACTTCGATGTACCCGCGCAGTTGGCTCGGGCTGCCGCCGTTCACTTCGTTGAGGATGATGCGTGCGGGGCCGGTCGCGAGATACGGATTGCCTTGAACGAACCCGCCGAGCTGGCTCTGCACGTTGGTGCGGCTGTTGTTCAGGATGGCGCCGTTGGGCGCCACGTTGAACTGCTGGTACACGTTGCGCGAAACACCGGCCGCGCTGGGCGTCTGGATGTTGATGAGCGGCACGCCGTTGGGCGCGACCATCACCGTGGGGCGGAGGTTGGCGGGAACGTTGGGCGCGCCGACGATCTGGGCTTGGGCGGGTGAAGCCGAGAGCATGCCCGCGAGCGCTGCGCCCACGAGCATGGGCGCCAGTGCTGCCGCACCTGCGGCAATGGCGGCGCTCGCACCGGTGGTGGCCTTGGAAGTGCCTTTGCCCGTGCTCTTGGCCGTTTCTTGCACGACCATGCGCAGTCCGCGCTTCGCATTGAACACAATGCGGTGGAGGTTCTTGTTCATCTCGTTTTTCTTCCCTGGTCTCTCTGCGTGACAGCAATGCACGCCGCTTTGGAAGGCGTGCTACCCGCCGGCACCGATGCCGGTATGTGGGATTTTCTCGTTACAAAGAGTTATGAATGTCAAAACCAATGAAACCGCGCAGATAGGCAGAGGAATCGTCAGATTTTTCACACGTGCTACGAGCATCAGAACAACACTCGTCAATCGCGTGTAACCCTTAAGTTCTAGATGCCCAGCGCAGGGCCCTGCGTTAGAGTCGCAGCCCACCGCCCTACGCCTTCATGACCGCACGATTCCAATCCGTCGCTCCCACCGTCCGCCTTGCTGACCAGGTGGCCGATGCGCTGGCGGCCGAGGTGCGCAGCGGGCGCTTGTCGGCAGGCGACCGTCTGCCGACCGAGGCGGCACTGGCCGAGCAGTTCGGCGTGAGCCGCACGGTGGTGCGCGAGGCGGTTTCGCGGCTCAAGTCGCTGGGGCTGCTCGATTCGCGCCAGGGCAGCGGCGTGTATGTGCGCGCGGCCGGCGTGGAACCGCTGCGCTTCGAGGTGCCGCATGTGGCCTCGCGCGAAGCGGTGATCCAGATGGTCGAACTGCGCCGTGCGCTCGAAGCCGAAGTGGCCGCGCTCGCCGCCGAACGGCGCACGCCTGAAGACGTGGAACGCATCCGCGAAGCCATCGAGGCGCTGCATGCCGCGGTGGCGGCGGGGCGCAACGGTGCGGATGAAGACGTGCGTTTTCATCGCGCCATTGCCGAGGCGGCGCGCAACCCCTTTTTGATCGGCACGCTGCAGTACCTGCGGCAGTTCCTGCATGGGGCCACGCGCGTCACGCGCGCCAACGAGGCGCGCCGGGCCGACTTTGCGCGCGAGGTGGCGCAGGAGCATGCGCAGATCGTCGAGGCCATTGAGGCCGGCGACCCGCTGCGCGCCCGCGAAGCCGCCAAGTCCCACATGGACAACGCCATTCGCCGCATCGAGCAGGCCGACCCTGCCTTCTGGCAGCAGGAGGGCGCGCAGCTCGCCCGGCCGCTGGTCGAAGGCTGGCCCGCGGGCCAATAGAAGGAAAGGAAACGAGGTGTAGCTTGCGGGTTTACCCGAAGCAAATCGCCTGCATCAGATTTGTATGATGACCTGACAAATAAGGGTGGCGCACCGCACGCAGCGCCCAAGCGAGACCCGGTTCATCATCCAAACGGACTTCCTCCAATGACTTCAACACTCCACGCGCCGCTGGCTGCCACCGCGGACACGCCGGCCGAGGTCGCGCTCGAGAAGCGTGCCTACACCAAGGTGTTCTGGCGCCTCGTTCCCTTTCTGATGCTCTGCTACGTGGTCGCGTATCTCGACCGCGTGAACGTGGGCTTTGCCAAGCTCCAGATGGGACAAGACCTGGGCTTCAGCGAAACGGTGTTCGGGCTGGGCGCCGGCATCTTCTTTCTCGGCTACTTCCTTTTCGAGGTGCCGAGCAACCTGCTGCTCAACCGCGTAGGGGCGCGCATCTGGATTGCGCGAATCATGATCACCTGGGGCCTGCTCTCGGCCTGCTTCGTGTTCGTGGAAACACCGACCAGCTTCTACATCCTGCGTTTTCTGCTCGGCGTGGCCGAGGCGGGCTTCTACCCCGGCGTGATCCTGTACCTCACCCACTGGTACCCGGCGCATCGGCGCGCGCGCATCATCGCGGTCTTCATGTCGGCCATTCCGGTGGCGGGCATCTTCGGCAATCCGCTCTCGGGCTGGATCATGGATGCCTTCCACGGCGTCTCTTCGATGGAAGGCTGGCAGTGGATGTTCATCATCGAAGCGATTCCGGCCGTGATCGTCGGCGTGATGGTGCTGGTCTACCTGGACAACGGGATCCAGCATGCGCGCTGGCTCGACCCCGAAGAAAAGCGCCTGCTGCAGCGCGAGGTCGAGCGCGACCAGGCGCATGGCGCCAAGGGGCCGCACTCGGTGGGCGCCATGTTCCGCGATGCGCGGGTGTGGTGGATGGCGCTGATCTACTTCGCCTTCGTCATGGGCCAATACGCGCTGACCTTCTGGCTGCCCACGCTGGTCAAGGCAACGGGCGTCAAGGGCAACCTGCACATCGGCCTGTTGAGCGCCATTCCGTTCATCTGCGCCATCGTTGCGATGAACCTTTTCGGCCGCAGCGCCGACCGCCGGCAAGAGCGCCGCTGGCACCTGATCGTGCCCGCGCTGATGGGCGCCGTCGGCTTCACGGTGGCGGCCTCGTACACGCAGAATACGGTCGTGTCGCTCACGTTCCTTTCGCTTGCCGCAGCCGGCGTTCTCACCTGCGCGCCGCTGTTCTGGTCGCTGCCTACGGCCTTTCTTTCGGGCACCGCGGCGGCGGCGGGCATTGCGGTCATCAATTCGGTGGGCAACCTCGCGGGCTTCGTCAGCCCCTATCTCATCGGCTACCTCAAAGACCTCACCGGCAGCACGCAGATCGGCATGTACGTGCTGGCCGGCGCGCTGGTGCTCGGTGCCATCGGCGTGTGGCTCACGCCCAAGCAACTCGTCAATCGCTGACCGAAAGAATCTCTCTGACATGACTTCCAACACCCACAACACACCCGTGGTCGGCCTGGTGGGCCTTGGCGCCATGGGCAGCGGCATGGCGCACTCGCTGCGCCGCGCGGGCTACGAGCCGCACGTGTTCGACGTGCGCCTGGACGTGGCCCACGCCTTTGCGCGCAACGGCGGCGTGGCCTGCGACACGCTGGCCGCGCTCGGCGCGCAGTGCGACATCGTCGTTTCCGTGGTGGTCAATGCGGCGCAGACCGAGTCGGTGCTGTTCGGCGACGGCACCACACCCGGCTGCGCGGCGTCGATGAAGCCCGGCAGCCTGTTCGTGATGTGCTCCACGGTCGATCCAAACTGGTCGGTCGCGCTCGAGGCGCGCCTGGCCGCGCAGGGCATCCTGTACCTGGACGCGCCGATCTCCGGCGGCGCCGCCAAGGCCGCGAGCGGCCAGATGACGATGATGACCGCCGGCACGCCCGCCGCCTATGAAAAAGCCGGTGCCGTGCTCGACGCCATGGCGGCCAAGGTTTATCGTCTTGGAGACCGCGCGGGTGCGGGCAGCAAGGTCAAGGTCATCAACCAGTTGCTGGCCGGCGTGCACATTGCCGCGGCGGCCGAGGCCATGGCGCTGGGCCTGCGCGAAGGCGTGGACCCGGCGGCGCTGTACGAGGTGATCACGCACAGCGCGGGCAACAGCTGGATGTTCGAGAACCGCATGGCGCACGTGCTGGCGGGCGACTACACGCCGCTCTCGGCCGTAGACATCTTCGTGAAGGACCTGGGCCTGGTGCTCGACGTGGCGCGCGCCAGCAAGTTTCCGCTGCCGCTCTCGTCCACCGCGCACCAGATGTTCATGCAGGCGTCTACCGCGGGTTTTGCGCGCGAAGACGACAGCGCGGTCATCAAGATTTTTCCCGGCATCGAACTGCCGGCTGCCGACAAGAAAGCCTGAACAAGGAAGACAAGCATCATGAATATTCTCATCACCGGAGGTTGCGGTTTTGTCGGTGCGCGGCTCGCGCGCACGCTGCTCGCGGGCGGCCCGCTGGCATTGGCCGGCGGTGTGGTCCAGCCCGTCGCGCGCATCACGCTGGCCGACCGCGCGCCGCCTCCCGCAGACCTGCAAGCCGATGGCCGCGTGCACTTTGTGCAAGGCGACCTCTACGAGCAGGCCGTGAGCGGTGTGCTGCCGTTGGCCGACACGCACGCCGTGTTCCACCTTGCCGCCGCCGTGAGCGGCGAATGCGAGGCCGACTTCGACCTGGGCATGCGCAGCAACCTGGACACCACGCGCGCGCTGCTCGAAGCGTGCCGCCGCGCGGGCCACGCGCCGGTGTTCGTGTTCTCCAGCTCGGTGGCGGTCTTCGGCGATTCGCCCGAGCAGCGACTGCCCGAGCTGATCGAAGACACCACGCTGCCGAGGCCGCAGAACAGCTACGGCATCCAGAAGTTCATCGGCGAGCAGCTCGTGGCCGACTTCACGCGCAAGGGCTTCGTGCAGGGCCGCAACGTGCGGCTCATGACGGTGTCGGTGCGGCCCGGCCGGCCCAACGGCGCGGCCTCCAGCTTCTTGAGCGGCATGTTGCGCGAGCCGCTGGCCGGCGAGCGCGCGCGTTGCCCCGTGGCGCCCGACACAGCCGTTGCCCTCGCATCGCCCGGCAACACCGTCGCGGGCATCATCCGCGCGGCCACGGCCAGCGCTGCCGAGTGGGGCGCGCGCACCGCGGTCAACCTGCCCGCCTTGACGACCACCGTGCGCGAAATGGCAGATGCGCTGGAGCGCATCGCCGGCAAAGAGGCCACGTCGCTGATCGACTGGGAGCCCGATGCGAACATCGCGAAGATCGTGACCAGCTGGCCCAGCCGCATTCACGCGGCGCGCGCCGAGGCGCTGGGCCTGAAGGCCGATGCGAGCTTCGACGCCATCTTGCGCGACTACGTGCGCGAGAACCCGCAGGCGGTAAAGCTCGCTGTGGCAGCAAAGGACTGATCGATGCCCAAGCTGCTGCTCGGCTGCATTGCCGACGACTTCACCGGTGCCACCGACCTGGCCAACAACCTCGTGCGCGCCGGCATGCGCGTCGTGCAGGCCATCGGCGTGCCCGCCACGCCGCTCGATGCGGAAGTCGACGCCGTCGTGGTCGCGCTCAAGTCGCGCACCATCGCTCCGGCCGAAGCCATCGAGCAGTCGCTGGCCGCGCTGCGATGGCTGCAGGCCCAGGGCGCGCAGCAGATCTACTTCAAGTACTGCTCCACGTTCGACAGCACGCCGCAGGGCAACATCGGCCCGGTGACCGAAGCGCTCATGGACGCGCTCGGCTGCGACTTCACCATCGCGACGCCAGCCTTCCCCGACAACAAGCGAACCGTTTTCAAGGGCTACCTGTTCGCAGGCGACGTGCTGCTCAACGAGAGCGGCATGCAGAACCATCCGCTCACGCCCATGACCGACCCGAACCTGGTGCGCGTGCTGCAGGCGCAATGCAAGCGCAAGGTAGGGCTCATCGACCATACGGTGGTCGGGCGCGGTGCGCCGGCCATTTCGGAGCGCATCGAACAGCTGAAAGGCGAAGGCGTGTCGATCGCCATCGTCGATGCAGTGTCGAACAACGACCTGCTGCGGCTCGGCCCGGCCATTGCCAAGATGCCGCTGGTCACCGCCGGCTCGGGCGTGGCAATCGGCCTGCCCGCCAACTTCGGCCTTGCGCCGTCGTCGCAAGCCAGCGCACTGCCAGATGCGGCCGGATTGCGCGCCGTGGTGTCAGGCAGCTGCTCGTTGGCCACCAATCGCCAGGTGCTCGACTTCATCCAGCGCGGCGGCGCGGCACTGGCCATCGATCCGCTGCGCATTGCCGCAGGCGTCGACGTGGCGACCGAAACCCTGGCGTGGGCAACACCGCTCGTCGACAAGCAACCAGTGCTGGTCTATTCCACAGCCGAGGCGGGTGCCGTCAAGTCGGTGCAGGGCCGCCTAGGCGTCGAAGAGGCCGGTGCCATGGTCGAGCGCACCATTGCCGCCGTCGCGCGCGGCCTGGTCGAACGCGGTGTTCGCCAGCTCGTGGTGGCGGGCGGCGAAACCTCCGGCGCATGCGTGCAGGCGCTGGGCATTGCGCAGATGCAGATCGGTCCGCAGATCGATCCGGGCGTGCCGTGGTGCCATGCGCGCACCGATGTGGCGGAAGGCACGTCGGTGCACATTGCGCTCAAGTCTGGCAATTTTGGGGGGGACGATTTCTTCACCAAGGCATTTACAGTGTTGGCATGAATTGCATGCCGGGTACTTGTTCTGGGTGCGCACCCGCCGACGGGGTGCCTTTCTCCGCGAATGTCCCCCGGCCTGCGGCCTCCTCCTTTATTTCGCTGCGCAAGGCACCCCGCCAGCGGGTGCGTTATCCAGAGCGGTCGTTGATCGGCGGTGCACCCAGAGCGTGCCCAAGTGCACAGGGCATCGGGTGCTCCGCGCAGCGAAATAAAGGAGGAGGGGCGCAGCCCCGGGGGACATTCGCGGAGGGGAGTACCCGGTGGCCTGGGCACAAGCCCTGAACAGCGCAACACAAAGCGCGGAAAAGCGACATGAACGAAACCCAGGCCAGAGAAGAAATCTGCCGCGTAGGCCAAAGCCTTTTCGAACGCGGCTATGTGCATGCGACAGCAGGCAACATCAGCGTACGGCTCGACGACGGCGGCTTTCTCATTACGCCGACCGATGCCTGCCTCGGCGTTCTCGATCCGGCACGCTTGGCCAGGCTCGACGCGCAAGGCAACCAGACCGCAGGCGATCGAGCCAGCAAGACCATCGCCCTGCACACACGCATCTATGCGGCAGCCCGCAAATTCGATGCAGGCACGGCATGCGTCATCCACACGCACAGCACGCACTGCGTTGCGCTCACGCTCGCCGTAAAAGGCGACGAACTCCTGCCCGCGCTCACACCTTACTTTGTGATGAAGGTCGGCCACGTGCCGCTCATTCCCTATCACCGCCCCGGCGCGCCCGAAGCAGCCGAGCTGGTGGCGCAAGCCATCGAGCGCCACGGCGCGGCCGGCACACCGATTCGCGCCGTGATGCTCGAACGCCTCGGACCCAATGTGTGGCACGAGACGCCCGGCTCGGCAATGGCCGTGCTCGAGGAACTCGAAGAAACCGCAAGGCTCCATCTGCTCACCGGCACGGCCAAACCCCAACCGCTGAGCGATGAACAGATCGACGAACTGCGCCGCACTTTCGGTGCGCGCTGGTAATAGTAAAAAGCACCCCATGCCTCAATTTGCAGCCAACCTCTCGATGCTCTATCCGGAGCTCGACTTTCTTGACCGCTTCGAAGCCGCCGCAAAAGACGGCTTCAGGGCTGTCGAATATCTGTTCCCCTACGCCTACGACCGCAACGAGATTGCTGCCCGCCTGAAGCACAACGGCCTGCAGCAGGTGCTCTTCAACGGCCCCCCGGGCAACTGGGACGGCGGCGAGCGGGGCCTTGCCTGCCTGCCGGGCCGCGACGCGGAGTTTCGCGAAGGCATTGCCAAGGCCGTCGACTACGCTGTGGCGCTCGACTGCCCGCGCATCCACATCATGGCGGGCCTGGTGCCCGAGGGCCTGGAACGCGAAGCCGTGCAGCCCGTGTACGTAGACAACCTGCGCTGGGCCGCGGCCGAAGCCGCCAAGGCCGGCCGCGACGTGCTGATCGAGCCGATCAACACGCGCGACATACCGCGCTTCTTTCTCAACCGGCAAGACCATGCGCACGAAATCATCGACATGGTCGGCGCGCCCAACCTCAAGGTGCAGATGGACCTGTACCACTGCCAGATCGTCGAGGGCGACGTGGCCATGAAAATCCGCAAGTACCTGCCGACCGGCCGCGTGGGCCACATCCAGATTGCCGGCGTGCCGGAGCGCCACGAGCCCGACATCGGCGAGCAGAACTATCCGTACCTGTTCGACCTGATCGACGAAGTCTCGGCGCAGTGCGGCTGGCAGGGCTGGATCGGCTGCGAATACCGGCCCAGCCGCGGCATGGAACCCGGCGGCACTTCGGCCGGCCTGGGCTGGCTGCGGGCACTGCAGCAGCGCGCATGAAGCTCGAGTCCGTGCGCATTCCGACGCGGCTGCGGGGCTTTGCCGCGGGTGATGCGCAGGTTTTCGATGTCACGCTGGCCGGAGGCCGCGTGCAGGCCGTCGTGCCGAGCGCATTGCAGTCGAGCGCGCGTGGCACCTTGCTGAGTGCGCTGGTCGAGGCGCATGCGCACATCGACAAGAACTACACCGTGCAGGAAGTCGGCGCGGCCGAGGGCAACCTGTTCGCGGCCATCGAGCGCATGGACAAGCACCGCGCGGGCTGGACCGGCGAAGCGCTGCGTCCGCGCATGGAGCGCGCATTGCAGGACGCCTGGCAATCGGGCACGCGCGCGCTGCGCACGCACATCGACTGGGTGCAGGCAGAGCCGCCGGCCGCGCTCGCCGTGTTCGAGGCCTTGCGCCATGAGTGGCGCGGCCGCATCGAGCTGCAGTTCGTTTCTCTCACTCCGCTGGATCTGTTTGCGGACCTCGACGCCGGCGAGCGCATCGCGCGCGAGGTAAAACGCGCGGGCGGCACGCTCGGTGCGTTCGTCTATCGCAACGAAGGTCTCGTGCACAAGCTGGGCCGCGTGTTCGACCTGGCGCAAGACCACGGGCTGGGCCTCGACTTTCATGTCGACGAAGGTCTCGATGCCGACGCGAGCGGCTTGCGCAGCATTGCGCAGCTGATGCGTGCGCGCGAGTTCCGGCGCAGCGTGGTCTGCGGCCACTGCTGCTCGCTGGCCGTGCAGGACGATGCGGTGGCCAACGAAACGCTGGCGCTGTGCGCCGGGGCGGGCCTTCACATCGTCGCGCTGCCGACCACCAATCTCTACCTTCAAGGTGCCTGGGACCGCACGCCTGTGCAGCGCGGCATCACGCGCATCCACGAGGCGGCGGCACGGGGCTTGCGTGTGAGCCTGGCAACGGACAACGTGCAGGACTCCTTCTATCCCTATGGCAGCTACGATCTTCTGGAAACCTTTGGCCTTGGCGTGCAAATGGCGCACCTCGCGCCCGCGGGTGAATGGTTCGATGCGATCACGGTCAGCCCCGCGAAGGCGCTCGGCCTTGCGTGGGACGGACGCATTGCACCGGGCTGTCCCGCCGACCTGGTGCTGCTTTCGGCGACCGATGAGTATGAGCTCATCGGCCCGCGCGGGCGCCAACGCACCGTGATCCGTGCCGGTCAGATTCTGGAGAAAACACAATGAGCATGGGCAAGCCAATGGCCAACTACGCCGCCGCCAAGCGCGTGGGGGATTTCGTCTTCATGAGCGGCGTGGTCGCGGTCGATCCGGCCACGCGGCGCGCCGTGGCCGGCTACGACGCCATTCCTGAAGAAGCCCGCACGGCCTTGCAGGGCGTGGGCTATGCCACGGGCCAGATGTCGGTCGACATTTTCGAAGCACCCATCGTGGCGCAGAGCTGGTTCGTGCTCGAACGCATCCGCCAGATCGCTGCCGAGCATGGCGGCACCATGGAGGACGTGGTCAAGCTGGTGCAGTACTTTCGGCATCTGCCGCACTATGCGTTCTACAACCGCGTGCGCGGGCTGTTCTATCCGGGCGAGCCGCCGGTGAGCACGGTGGTCGAGGTGTCGCGCTTCCTGCCGGGCGACGAGGTGCTGGTGGAAGTGGAAGCCACCATGTACCTGCCGCAGCACCGCCCTATTTGACCCCCGCGCCCTTCAGCAGGAATTCGGTCACCTGCTCGATCAGGTAGCGCCGGTCCCTGTCGTCGCCCTCCTGCGCAACGTTGCGAAAGTACGCGGCCTGCGTGGCGTGGTCGGCATAGAACTGCGTCACTGCCCAGATGTGGAACAGCACCAGCATCGGGTCGGCCTTGTCCATCAGGCCCTGGTTCATCCAGTTCTGGATCACGGCGGCGGCCTGGTCGGTGCGCTGCTTGCTCGTGTCCATCATGGTGTTGAGCACCGGCGCGCCGCGCATCATCTCGGCCGTGAAGATGCGTGAGCGCAGCGGGTGCTCGAACGAGAACACCATCTTGCGGTGGATCAGATCGCCCAGCACCTTGCGCGGGCCGAAGGCCTCGTCCGCAAAGCCGAACACCACGATCCAGTCGTTGAGGATGTCCTGCAGGATCTGCCGGTACAGCGCTTCCTTGCTGTCGATGTAGTAGTGCAGCTGCGCCTTCGAAAGCCCGGCCTTGTCGGCAATCGCCTGGGTTGATGCCCCGGCCAGACCTTCGCTGGCAAACACCTCGATCGCGGCCTGGTTGATGACGCCGAGCACCTGCGTGTACTTGCGCGAGCGGCCGCGCGTGGCGGGCGTCTCGCCGATGCTTTCGTCGGTGGTGCCGATGGCGGCGCGCGCATTCACAGCTGCAGTACCAGTTCCTGGCCCCTGGCGCGCGAGCAGCACAAGGCCACCTTCGTGCGGCGCTCGGTGCCGGTAAGGCAGAAATCGCGGTGCTCCGCGCCTTCGCCGTCTCCTTCGACCACGCAGGTACCGCACAGACCCTGCTGGCACGACACCGGAATATCGATGCCGACTTCATGCAACGCATCGACGGCGGTCTGGTCCGCCGCAACCGGCACCGTGATGCCGCGCTGCGCGAGCTTCAGCATGAAGGGCAGGCCGGTGCTGGTGTTCGCATCGGCCGGCGCAGCAAAGTACTCGGCATGCAGCGCGTCTTCGGGCCAGTGCGCAGCCGCTTCGCGCACCGCCTTCATGAATCCCCCGGGCCCGCAGACGTAGAGGTGCGTGCCGGGTGCGCGCGCGGCCAGCAGCGCGCGCAAGTCGATGCGCTGCGAGGCATTGCCCTGGTCCAGGTGCAGCCGCAGGTGCGGTGCCAGCGCCAGTGAATGCAGTGCGCCTGCAAACGCCAGGTGCTCTTCGCTGCGCGCGAACACGCAAAACGTGAAGTCCGCGCCGCGTGCGGCAAGCGCCTGCGCCATGGCCAGCAGCGGCGTCATGCCGATGCCGCCCGCCAGCAGCAAGTGCCGCGTGGCCGCTTCGCGCAGCGGAAAGGTGTTGCGCGGTGCGCTGATGGCCAGCAGGTCGCCCTCGCGCACGCGCTCGTGCATCGAGGCCGAGCCGCCGCGGCTTTGGGCCTCGCGCTTCACGCCGATCACGTACGAGGCGGCGTTCGACGCCGCATCCGAAGACCATCGCGCCAGCGAATATTGGCGCGAAAACCCGCCGGGCATGTGCACGTCGATATGCGCGCCGGCCTCGTAGCCCGGCAGCGCGCGGCCCCACGGATGAGCCAGCTCGAAAGCCAGGATTTCCGGCGTCTCGCGCAAGATGCGTTCGACGCGGACAGTGAGCGTGCGTTCGAGGCTCATGGTGTGTGTCTCCGTGGCTAGATGCTCTGCAGCTTGCGCGAAACGCGTTCGATGAAGTGGATGCGGTCGCGCTCGGTGACTGCGTTCATGTCGTGCAGCTGCAGCCAAGTGACCTTGCAGCGCCACGCGAACAGCGCCCGCAGCGCGCGCGTGAAGAGCCGCCGGCCCGGGTCGCCGATGACCATCACAAACCATCGCGGCGATCCGCCCGTGGTCACCACCGTCAATCGCCGGATGTGCCGCATGCCCGACTTCGCAACCTGCCCCTTGCGCTCCGCGGGGAGGAATGCAACGCCCGGCAGCCATACGCGTTCTAGCCAGCCCTTGAGCATCGACGGTGGTCCATGAAACCAGGTGGGATAGACGAACACCAGGTGCTCGGCCCACAGCAGCGCTTCGACATGGGGCTTCACGCGTTCGCGGATGAGATCGGGGTTGTCCAGATAGGCGATGCGCTCTTCGCGCGTGAGCGTCGGGTCGAAGCCCTCGGCATACAGATCGATGGCCTTCACGGGGTGCCGCGGCTCCAGCGCCGCAAGGGCTGTGCGGTAGAGCGCGTGGTTGAAACTTTCAGGGTTCGGATGGCAGTGGACGACGAGCGTTTTCATGAAAGAGAGGGCCGGTTCGCCTGTCGGCGAGACGGGGTCAGAGCCCAGGGAACAAAGAGCCGCGCAGTGCCTTATGGCAACCCAGGCGCCGGCATCTGACCCCGGCGCAAGCCCCGCGCGGCCCGCGGGAAAAAAGCGCGCGCCCGTTACTTGCCGGCGAGCTTCTTGCGGACGTCGAGTCCGACGCCCTTGTTGACGAACTGCGTGGTCACGACCTTCGAGAGGTCGATCTCGCCGGGTTTGTACAAACCGGCCTTCACCATCTTGTCGTAGAAGTCTTTCACGCGTGCTTCGTCCATTGCGCCGATGCCCTTGGTGAGCGATTCGCCGCTGTCGACGATGCCCATCTTCTTCATGAGTTCGATGGAGCCTTGCGATGCGGCCACGGGCGAGTCGGGGTTGATCTTGGCGATCATCTCGTTGGCTGCCTTGTTGTCGCCATAGAGATAGTTGTTCCAGCCGATGATCGAGGCCTCGACAAACTTGCGCACGGTCTCTGGCTTGGTCTTGACGAGGTCGGCGCGCGTCTCGATGGTGGTCGAGTAGGTCGAAAAGCCGTTGTCGGCCAGCAGCTGCACTACCGGATCGAAGCCGGCCTGCGCCTTGATCGACAGCGGCTCGGAGATGGCGTAGCCCTGCTGAATCGATTTCTTGTCGGCGAGGAACGGGCCCACGTTGAAGGTGTAGGGCTTGAGCTGCGAATCCTTGAAGCCGTGCTCGGACTTCATCCATTGCCAGAAGCTGAACTGGCCGTCCTTGCCGATGAAGGCGACGGTCGCCTTGGTCATGTCCTTGAAGGTGTCGAAACCCTGGCCCGGGTGCGCGAACATGGCCTGCGGATCTTTCTGGAAGAAGGCCGCCACCACCACCGTGGGCACGCCGTTCTTCACGTTATCGAAGGACTGCAGCAGGTTGCCGGTCATCAGAAAATCGACCTTGCCGGCCGGCAGCATCGGCCGGTTGTTGACCATGGGGCCGCCCTGCTGAATGTCGACGTCGAGGCCGTACTTCTTGTAGGTGCCGTCCACCAGCGCCTGGTAGAAGCCGCCGTGGCCGGCTTGTGCTTTCCAGTTGGTGGCGAACACCACTTTTTCCTGCGCCTGTGCGGCGAAAGCGGCAGCCGCGAGGGCGAGGGCTAGAGCAAGCGGACGGATGGTCAGAGCGGGAATGCGCATGGCGGTGGACTCCTGTGTTGAATGCTGCGTTGGATTTTCATGTCAGCGGCGATGTGACGGAACAACTTTTTGGGCGCCGTGTTCAGGGCTTGTGCAAAGGCCACCGGGTACTCCCCTCCGCGAATGTCCCCCGCCTTCGGCTCCTCCTTTATTTCGCTGCGCGGAGCACCCGATGCCCTGTGCACTTGGGCACGCTCTGGGTGCGCGCCCCGAACAGCAGCCGCGAAAACCAACACAACGAACGACAAAGCGGGCCGTCATCTCAACGCTCGACAGCCATATCGGGAGTCCAGCCGCGCGTCTTTCCAGGGTTCATCAAACCCATCGGATCGCTGCGCTTCTTGAATTCGATCTGCTGGGTGTCGATGGTCTTCATTCCGCCGTCCTCGATGGTGAAGACATGGGGGTTGAAGATCTGGCAGCCGCCCTGCGATTCGATCTCGCGAATCACTTCGTACTGGTGCGCCTCGCCCTTCCATCGCACAAGCAGGATGCCGAAGGTGCCGCATTCGCCGCCGGCGCGCGCAAAGTCCTGGTGCTGCAGAACGTCGTCACCGAAGATTTGCAGATGGCGCTCGACAACTGCCGGGTCGAAGGGTTGAGCGTAGGCGACTTGCAGATAGGTCCAGCTGCGGTCGGCCTTCAGCGCCTGCAGGGTCGTGTGGTTGAACGCGCATTCGTAGGCGGGCGGCAGGCCGTCGGCGAGCAGCTCGGCCTCGGTGCCGGCGACGGAGATCGTGCCGCGGTGCGCATTGGCGAGTGCGCGGAAATCCGCCATCGATTCGGGCGAGACCATGGCGAATAACGCATGCCGATCGGGCGGAAAGCGGTCGCGCATGGCCGTGTAGTAGGGCGAAAAGCGCGCTTCGACGGTCGAGAGCAAAAAGATGTCGAGCGTTGGCGCCTGCGCCGCGATGCCGAAGTGGAGTGCGCCGCGGTACGTGTCGAACAGCACCGTGCAGTGCACCCACTCGACCGCCGGGCTCAGCGCCACCTCCACGTCGAGGATCACGCCGTTGGTGCCGTAGGCGTGGTGCACCTGCTGGATCTCGTCGCCGTGCAGTTCGATGATGCGCGGTTCGCGCTCCACCGTCATCACGCGCGCGCGCAGCAGGTTGCCCGGGTCGCGCAGGATGCCGTGGCGGAACGAGCCGATGCCGCCGAAGCCGCCCGCGATGAAGCCGCCGATGCTGGCCACATGCCAGGTCGACGGCCACATGCGCAGCGCCTGACCCGTCTCGCGCGCGGCAAGATCGATGTCGTGCATGCGCGCACCAGCTTCCACGCGCATGCGGCCTGGCTGGATGTCGAGCACGCGGCACATCTGCGTCACGTCGAGCACGATGCCGCCTTCGAGCGGCACGCACTGGCCGTAGTTACCGGTGCCCCCGGCGCGCACGGTGAGCGGCAGCTTCCACTTGGCGGCCACGGCGGCGGCCTGTCGCACGTCGTCCTCGGTGCTGACCTTTACCACGAGGTCGGCCACGCAGCCCGCGAGCTGCGCGGTGAGGATGGGGCTGTACCAGTAGAAGTCTTTCGAGAGCTGCTTGCGCTGGGCTGGAGCGGTGATGACATTGAGGCCGCGCAGGTCTTCGCGCACGGCGTCCCAGTCGACTTGCGCTGCCATGGTGCTAGCGTTCACGGCGCATTTCGCTCTCGTGCCAATGGCCAAGCACAAGGCGCGACAGCGCGGCAAACACGATGAAGATCACGATACCGAGCAGCGACACCAAAAGCAGCGCCGCGAACATCATCGGGATCTCGGTGCGAAAGCTCGATTCGAGAATGCGCGAAGCCAGCCCGGTTTCCTTGCCCGCCGTGCCGGCCGTGAATTCCGCCACCACCGCGCCGATCAGGCTCAGCCCGCCGGCAATCTTCAGGCCGGCCATGAAGTACGGCAATGCACTGGGCGCGAGCAGGTAGCGGAAGGTCTGCCAGGGCGAGGCCTTGTAGAGCTGGAACAGGTCGCGCAGATTGCTGTCGGCGCTTTTCAGGCCGACGACGGTGTTCGACAGGATGGGAAAGAAAGCCACGATCCAGGCGCAGAGCAACAGCGCCGCGGTGGTGCTCGACACATAGATCAATATCAGCGGCGCAATCGCGATGATCGGCGTCACCTGCAGGATCACGGCGATTGGGAAAAGGCCGATCTCCACCCACTTGAAGAGCGCGAACGCAATGGCCAGCAGCACGCCGCCGACGATGGCCGCGGCGAGCGCCAGCAGCGTGAGCTTGACCGTGAACCACAGCGCGCTTGAAAGCGACGCCCAGTTGTCGAACAGCGTGCGCAGGATGAGCGAAGGCGCGGGCAGTATGTAGTGTGGAATGTTGTTGGCGCGCACCATCCATTCCCATGCCAGCAGCAGCGCAATGACGATGGCCGCCGGCACCACGATGCGCAGCACCGAATCGCGCCGGCGCAGTTTGTCTTCATGCGCGCGCAGCATTGCTTCCGACGGCGCCGCGTCGGCCGGGTCCGCCGCCACCTCGGCCGTCGGCACCACGGGCTCAGTGATCGACGTCATGCAGCGCTCCGTGCAGGGATTGCGACACCGCCGTGCAGTGCGCGTTGTAGCGGCTCGAGGTGCGGAACTCTTCGCCGCGCGGATACGGCTCGTCGATGCGGATCTCGTCGATCACCCGGCCGGGCCGAGCCGCCATCACCACGATGCGGTTGGAGAGATACACCGACTCGTACACGCTGTGCGTGACGAACACCACCGAGAAGCGGTGCTCGCGCCATATGGCGAGCAGGTCGTTGTTGAGCTTGATGCGCGTCATTTCGTCGAGCGCGGCAAAGGGCTCGTCCATCAGCAGCAGGCGCGGATGCGTGACCAACGCGCGCGCAATCGACACGCGCATCTTCATGCCGCCCGAGAGTTCGCGCGGGTACACGTCGGCAAAGCGCGAAAGGCCGACCATCTCCAGCACCTGCTGCACCACCGGCGCGGCCGCATCGCGGCTCATGCCGGCCAGCTTGAGCGGCAGCCACACGTTGTCGAACACCTTGGCCCACGGCATGAGCGTGGGCTCCTGGAACACGAAGCCCAGGTCGCGGTCGCTTTGTGTCTTTCCGGTGTTGGCGCCGGACCAGTGCATGTCGCCCGAGCTGAGCCGGGTGAGCCCGGCGATGAGCCTGAGCGCGGTGCTCTTGCCGCAGCCCGAGGGGCCGAGAAAGCTGATGAAGTCGTGCTCGCCGATGTCGAGCGTCATGCCTTGCAATGCGAGCGTGCCGTTGGCAAAACGCTTGCTGACGTGGCGCAGGCTGACCAGCGGCGGGGTGGCGGTGGAGCTCATTTCCAGGCGGGCTCGTTGGCAAGGCGCGAGAGTGGAAAGCGGTCGACTTCGTGCAGCAGTTCGACGAAGCGCCGGCCCACGTGGTCGAGCACCGCGGCGCCCTTCTCGGCCGTGGCGCGCGTGGCATCGCCGGCGGCGCCCGAAGGGTTGATGTCGTGCATCTGCCAGCCGAGCTTGCCGCTCGGAGTGATCGAGAGAAACTTGTTTTCAGCGGCCAACTGCTCGGTCATCGAACTGAAGTTCTGGAACTGATCGCGGCGCACGTAGTCGGGCGTGAGGTGCAGCATCACCGAGCTTTCGAGGTCGCCCGCATGAATGCCGTGCTTGCCCTCGTGCGCACTGAACAGGCCCTCGGGCAGGCCCAGCGTGTACCAGTTGGCGGCCACGACCATCATGTCGTGCTCCTCGCGCAGGTCTCGCGCCACGATGTCCATCACGCTCATCTGGCCGCCGTGGCTGTTGTAGAGCACCAGCTTGCGCACGCCGGCCTTTGCAACGCAGGCGCCGATATCCTTCCACAGCGAGATCAGCGTGTTCGCGGACACGGTGAGCGTGCCGGGATAGCGCGAGTGCTCGTTGCTCTTGCCGTAGGGCACGGTGGGGAGAAAAAGCACCGGCAGGTCGTCCGGCAGGTGCGGGAGGGTGGCGCGCACCATGCCGTCGATGGTGGCGGTGTCGGTCGACATCGGCAGATGGGGGCCGTGCTGTTCGGTGGCGCCCACCGGCAGCACGGCAATGAGCCGTTCACGGTCGAGGCGGGAGAACTCTTCGCTGGTCAGGTCGGACCAGAAGCGGCTGCGCAGGGGGACCGGATTCATCGTGGCGTACCTCGTGGTGACGGGCAATCAGGGCGGGATGATGAGCTAAATTATCCAATCGGTCAAAAAAAGATGGATCGGTAGTTACCCAGACGGGCCGATCACCCGAATAACAGCTGCCGCAAACCAAAGCGCCCGGTCGGATTCAGCGCTTGACCACATAGCGCGTCACCACGGGCGGCGACTCGCCGATGTGAAACGCCAACCGCCGTTCGCGCAAGGCCATGTCGGCGGCCGTGGCGCGGTTGAAGCGGCGCAGGTGGTCGGTCCAGCTTTCGTCGACGATTTCTTCCACGTAGCGGCCGGGCTCCGAGATGTCGTGCAGCAGTTCCCAGCCGATGGCGCCCTGCCCGAGCCGCGCGCGGCGGGTCTGGTGCATCACCAGGTGGAAGGCCGCCGCGCGTGCCGGATCGATCATGTACTCGATGGTGATGACCACGCGGCCGTTTTCTTCGGGCGTTTCCGCTGGCGGGCCCGCCGCCCAGCCGGCGCGCGCCGGGCTCATGTCGGCTTCTTCTCCCGAGACGTCGGTTACCCAGCGCAGCGCCGCGAGCATCATCAGCGTGCCGCTCGCCGCGGCAATTTCGAGGCTGGAGCGCAGGTTGGTGACGGTGGCCACCTGGCCCCACAGCGCCGCGCCGATCGCGCTCGCGCCCATGATGGCCATCTGGTAGGTCGACATGCCGCGTGCGCGCACCCAGTCGGGCAGCGCCAGCTGCGCCGACACCGAGAGCGAATTGGCCACGGTGATCCAGGCCATGCCGCCGAAGAACATGGCGGGCACCGCCACCCACGCGTTGGGCGCAAAGGCCATGACCGCGGTTGCAAGCGATTGCAGCATCGTGCCGCGCAGCACCAGCTGGTCGCGACCCAGCGCCTGGCGCAGCCGCGGCAGGAACAGCACCGCGACGATCGCGCCCGAACCCATGGCCGCCAGCAGCAGCGTGAAGGTACCGGCGCCGCCACCCTCGAGGTTGCGCGCCAGGAGCGGCAGCATCGCGAGCAGCGCTGTGGAGTGAAAAAAGAAGATCGTGATGCGAGAGAGCACGGCCCGCATGCGCTGCGACTGCCACACGAACTGCACGCCCACGCGCATCGCGCTGATGAGCCGCTCGCGCCCCAGCGGATTGGGCTTGTGCTCGCGCCGCCAGCGCAGCACCACGAAGCCCGAGGCCACCGACAGCACCGCATTGAGCGCAAACACCCAGACGCTGCCCGCGCTGGCAATCAGCATGCCGGCCGTGAGCGGGCCGATGATGCGCGAGGCGTTCATCGCAATGCCGTTCAGGCCCAGCGCCGCCGGCAGCTGCGGCCGCGGCACCAGCTCGGGCACGATGGCCGAGAACACCGGCCAGCGCAGCGCCAGGCCGATGCCGTTGGCGAAAGTGAGCGCCAGCAAAAGCGGCGCGGTCATCATGTCCAGCGCAATGGCCGCGCACAGCACGATGGCCGTGCCCGCCAGCCAGAACTGCGTGGCCACCAGCCAGCGCCGACGGTCCAGGATGTCGGCCAGCGCCCCGCTGGGCAGGCCCAGCAGGAACACCGGCAAGGTGGAGGCCGATTGCACCAGCGCCACCCAGATGGGCGAGGTGGTCAGCGAAGTCATCATCCACGCCGCCGCCACGTCGCTCATCCACATGCAGATGTTGGCGATGAGCCAGGTGCTCCACAGCATGCGGAACACGGGCAGCTTGAGCGGCTCCAGCGCCGCGAACTTCGGCGGCTGCGGCCGCGCGGGGGGAACAGGTGTCTCTTCGGGGGAAATCGGTGGCATGTCGCCCGATTGTGCCTATCCCCTGTCGCTGCGCGCCAGGCGGTGTTCGAGCCGCCGCAGCATCGTGGTGAGCACGAGCGTCATCACCCAGTACACCACCGAAATCGCAAGGTACGGCTCCCAGTAGCGCGCATAGGCGCCCGCCACCGTGCGTGCGGCGTAGGCCAACTCGGCCAGGCCGATGGCCGAGACCAGCGAGGTGTCCTTCAGCAGCGCGATCGCGTTGTTGCCCAGCGGCGGCAGCATGCGGCGAAAGGCCTGCGGCAGCACCACATAGCGCATGACCTGCGCGGGCGTGAAGCCGATCGACCGGCCGGCATCGAACTGCCCGCGCGAGATCGACTGGATGCCGGCGCGGAACACTTCGGAGATGTAGGCCGCCGAATTGAGCGTGAGCGCCACCACCCCCGAAATGAGCGCGCCATGTTCCTGCTTGAGCGTGCGCGCCAGGTCGCCATCGATCAGGAGGCCCGTGCTCGGGTGAATGAACACCGGCATCACGGCGAAGTGAATCAGCAGGATCTGCACGAAGAGCGGCGTGCCGCGGAAGAAGCTCACGTACACCGTCGCCGGCCAGCGCAGGAAGAACCGCGCCACCCAGGTCCACGGCGCATGGCGCGGCTGGGCGAGCCGGGCGAGTGCCAGGCACAGGCCCCAGCTTGCGCCCAGCAGCACGCACACCACGGTCATGCGCAGAGTCATCCAGGCGCCTTGCCAGAACAGGTCCTTGTATTCGACCAGGATGTCCCAGCGGAACCATCCGAACAACAGGATCGGCTGTTCCATCTAGTGCTCCCTTGCGCCCGGGCCGGACGTGCTGCTGCTCATCGGGCGTTCGGGTCCTTGTTGAACCACTTCTTGTAGATCGTGTTGTAGCTGCCGTCGGCGCGAATCGCAGCCAGCCCGGCCGTGAGCTTGTCGAGCAGCGCCTTGTCGCCCTTCTTCACCACGATGCCGAAGCCCTCTTCAGGAAAGGACTTGTCGTCGATGGTCTTGAGATCGGGGTTTTGCGCCACGCGGTAGGCGATCACGCCGTTGTCGCCCATGGCGGCATCGACACCGCCGCCGGCCAACTCCGAAATGATGAGCGGCGTGCTCTCGAAGCGGCGGATGTTGGGGCTGGTCTTGCCGAACTCGCGCGAGGCGATGTCGTCGGCGGTGGAGGCGCTCACGACGGCAATCTTCTTGCCGGCGAGGTCCTTCAGCGACGCGACCGTGCTGTTCTTCGGCAGTGCGATGAGCTGGCGCGCCGCAAAGTAGGGCGGCGTGAAGTCGTAGCTCTGCTTGCGCTTGTCGTTGATGGTGACGCCCGAGATCACGAGGTCGACGTCGCCGTTGTTGAGCGCGCCGAAGATGCCGGTGAACGGCGTGTTGACCACCTTGATCTTCAGGCCCTGCTGCTTGGCAATGGCATTGATGATGTCGATGTCGAAGCCTACGATCTGCTTGTCCTTGTTCTCGAAAGCGAAAGGCGCATAGGTGGCGCTGGAGGCCACGGTGAGTTCGCGGTTCTGTGCCTGGGCGCCAAAGGCGAGCGTGGCGGCGGCAAGGCCGAGCGCCAGGGTGCGGCGGATGGAGTTCATGGAGCTTCTTCCTCTTGTCCGCCAAGGGGGCGGCATGTGTCTGTGGTGGGCGGGAATTCTAGGTTGCAGCTAGCGTGCCAAGCGTCCAGGCTGCACTAGCGTGCCAAGTGCCCGAGCGGCCAGGCGCTGCTGGCCTTCACCTCCCCCAGCGAGAAGCTGGTGTGAAGGTCTTTCACGTTGGGCAGGTTCATCAGGTGGCGCCGCGCGAAGGCCGAGAAGCTGTCGAGGTCCTGCGCCACCACCTGCAGCTCGAAGGTGCCGGTGCCGCTGATGTAGTGGCAGGCCACCACCTCGGGCAGCTTGCGGATGGAGTCCTCGAGTTGCTGGGTGGCGTCGTGGGTGACGCGTTCGGTGTCCACCCGTACGAAGGCGAGCACGCCGAGCCCGATCTTGTGGCGGTCGATCTCGGCGTGATAGCCCTTGATGAAGCCGGCTTCTTCCAGCGCGCGCACCCGGCGCCAGCAGGGTGCGGCCGAAAGGCCTACGCGCTGCGCAAGCTCGGCATTCGTCAGGCGGCCGTCGGCCTGCAGTTCTTGCAGGATTGCAAGGTCGAACTTGTCAATGCTTTCCATAACGCTCGATGTTAAGCAAGATTCTTTCTGAAAGGTGGTTTTTTTGGGCGAAGAACGCAAACACCTGTCGCTGGCCCCGGCATACACTTTGCGTGATCATGGGCTCGCGCCCTACCGGGCACAGACCCATAGCCAATCAGCCAGGCCCATCAGGCCCTGCCAACGGAGACAGACACATGAATGCACCGCTGCCCGAGCACATCCGCAAGGCGCTGGAAACCGTCACGCTCGACGACAAATACAGCCTCGATTACGGCCGGGCCTTCATGAGCGGGGTGCAGGCGCTGGTCAAGCTGCCCATGCTGCAGCGGCTGCGCGACCAGCAGGCCGGCAAGAACACCGCGGGCTTCATCAGCGGCTACCGCGGCTCTCCGCTCGGCGGCTACGACCAGGCGCTATGGAAGGCCAGCAAATTCCTGAAGGAACAGAACATCGTCTTCCAGCCCGGCGTGAACGAAGAACTCGCCGCCACGGCGCTCTGGGGCACCCAGCAGCTGGGCTTCTCGCCCGCGGGCACCAACAAGTTCGACGGCGTCTTCGGCATCTGGTACGGCAAGGGCCCGGGCGTGGACCGCTGCTCCGACGTCTTCAAGCACGCCAACATGGCCGGCACCACCGAATGGGGCGGCGTGATTGCGGTGGCGGGCGACGACCATATTTCGAAGAGCAGCACGGCCGCGCACCAGAGCGACCACATCTTCAAGGCCTGCGGCACGCCGGTGTTCTTTCCGGCCAACGTGCAAGAAATATTGGACCTGGGCATTCACGCCTTTGCGATGAGCCGCTTCTCGGGCATCTGGTCGGGCATGAAGACGATCCAGGAAATCGTCGAGTCGAGCGCCACGGCCATGATCGATCCGGACCGCGTCGAGATCGTCATTCCCACCGATTTCCAGATGCCGCCCGGCGGCCTGCACATCCGCTGGCCCGACCACGCGCTCGAGCAGGAAGCGCGGCTCATGCACTACAAGTGGTATGCCGCGCTGGCGTACATCCGCGCCAACCGGCTCAACCACAACGTGATCGAGGGGCCGAACGACCGCTTCGGCATCATGGCCAGCGGCAAGGCATACAACGACACCCGCCAAGCGCTGATCGACCTCGGCCTGGACGACGCGACCTGCCGCCAGCTCGGCATCCGGCTGCACAAGGTGGGCGTGGTGTGGCCCCTGGAGGCGCAGCTGACGCGCGACTTTGCCACCGGCCTGCAGGAAATCCTGGTGGTCGAAGAAAAGCGCCAGGTCATCGAATACCAGCTGAAGGAAGAGCTCTACAACTGGCGCGCCGACGTGCGGCCCAACGTGCTCGGCAAGTTCAACGAGCTCGACGGTGATTTTTCCGGCGGCGAATGGGCCATGCCCAACCCCACCGCCAACACGCTGCTGCGCGCCAATGCCGACCTGAACCCCGCGCTCATTGCCAAGGCCATTGCCCAGCGCCTGCGCAAGCTGGGCATCCTGGAGCAGGCCGGCGCCGACATGCGTGCGCGCATCGACGCGCAAATGGCCATTCTCGAAGCCAAGGAGCGCTCGATGGAAGCGCTCAAGGTGGGCGGCGTGCAAGGCGCCGATCGCCAGCCGTGGTTCTGCTCGGGCTGCCCGCACAACACCAGCACGGTGGTGCCCGAGGGTTCGCGCGCGATGGGTGGCATTGGCTGCCACTTCATGGCCACCTGGATGGACCGCTCCACCATCGGCTTCACGCAGATGGGCGGCGAGGGCGTGCCGTGGGTGGGCCAGCAGCCTTTCACCACCGACCAGCACATCTTCGCGAACCTGGGCGACGGCACCTACTTCCACAGTGGCCTGCTCGCCATTCGCCAGAGCATTGCCGCGGGCGTGAACATCACCTACAAGATCCTCTACAACGACGCGGTGGCCATGACCGGCGGCCAGCAGGTCGGCGAGCGGCCCGAGGGCCACTCGGTGCTGCAGATTGCCGAAAGCCTGCATGCCGAAGGCGCGAAGAAGGTCGTCATCGTGACCGACGAGCCCGAGAAGTACGAGGGCGTGAACATCCCCGGCGACCACGTGGCAGTGAAGCACCGCGACTTGCTGGACGACATCCAGCGCGAGTTCCGCGAGATTGCCGGCACCACCGCCATCATCTACGACCAGACCTGCGCCACAGAGAAGCGCCGCCGCCGCAAGCGGGGCACGGCTGTCGACCCGGCCAAGCGCGTGGTCATCAACGACCTGGTCTGCGAAGGCTGCGGCGATTGCAGCGTGAAGAGCAACTGCCTGTCGGTCGAGCCGCTCGAAACCGAATTCGGCCGCAAGCGCACCATCAACCAGAGCAGCTGCAACAAGGACATGAGCTGCCTGAAGGGCTTCTGCCCGAGCTTCGTCACCGTCGAAGGCGGCCAGCTCAAGAAGAAGGCCAAGAACAAGGCCGATACGCCGCTCGAACTCGGCGCGCTGCCCGACCCGGCCGTGCCGGTGCTGGCCCGCGATCAGGTGTGGGGCATCGTGGTGGCCGGTGTCGGCGGCACGGGCGTCATCACCATCGGCCAGCTGCTGGGCATGGCGGCGCACATCGAGGGCAAGGGCATCGTCACGCAGGATGCGGCCGGCCTTGCACAAAAGGGCGGCGCCACGTGGAGCCATGCGCTCATCGGCGAATCGCAGGACGCGATCCGCACCACCCGCGTCGGCACCGCCGCGGCCGACCTCATTCTTGCGGCCGATCCGTTGGTGGCGGTGAATGCCGAAACCCTGGCGCGCATGCGCGAAGGGCGCACGCACGTGGCGCTCAACACGCACAGCACGCCCACCGCCGCCTTTGTGCGCAACGCCAACTGGGTCAATCCGCAAGACGATTGCGCGAACCAGATCGCACGCGTCGTGGGCACCGATGCGCTCGGCACCTTCGATGCGGACGCGGCCGCCACCACGCTGATGGGCGACAGCCTCTACGCCAACCCGATGCTGCTGGGCTTTGCCTGGCAAAAGGGCTGGATCCCGCTGGCGCTCGAGTCGCTGCTGCGCGCCATCGAACTCAACGCCGTGGCGGTCGAGAACAACAAGACCGCCTTTGCGTGGGGCCGCCAGGCGGCCGTCAACCCGGGCGCGCTTCAAAAGCGCGTTCGCCCCGGCCAGGTCATCGAGTTCAAGAAGCGTGAAACCGTCGAAAGCCTCGTGGCGCGCCGGGCTGAATTTCTGACGGGCTACCAGAACGCGGCGTATGCCGACGAATACCGGCAGTTCGTGGGCAAGGTGCAGCAGGCCGAATCGGCGCTGGGCAAGACCGCGCTGACCGAAACGGTCGCGCGGTACCTGTTCAAGCTCATGGCGTACAAGGACGAATACGAAGTGGCGCGCCTGCACACCGACCGCAGCTTCCTGGACCGGGTCGAGGGCATGTTCGAGGGCGAGATGGGCAAGGACTTCAAGCTCAACTACCACCTTGCGCCGCCCATCATCGCGAAGAAAAACTCCAAGGGCGAGCTGCAGAAGCAGCAATTTGGCGCGTGGATGCTCTCCGGCTTCAGGCTGCTGGCCCGGCTCAAGGGCCTGCGTGGCACGGCCCTGGACATCTTCGGCCGCACCGAAGAGCGCAAGACCGAGCGCGCGCTCATCGGCGAATACCGCGCGAGCATCGAAGAGGTGATTTCCGGCCTGCGCGCCGAGAACCACGCGCTGGCGCTGGAGATTGCCAGCCTGCCCGAGCAGATTCGCGGCTACGGCCACGTGAAGGAGCGCAACCTGGCTGCGGCCCGCACCCGCTGGAGTGAATTGCTCGCCAAGTGGCGCAACCCGCAATCGGCGCAGCGCGCGGCAGCCTGATTTTTTAGGGGGCAGCCGGCCTGTGGCTGCGCTTTGCTCCCGAAAAGATAGCGCCAGAGGCGCGCCACAAGCCCTGGAAAGCCCTGCCCGGCGCGCCGGATAAGCGCGCGGAGCAGGGCATTGCCACGAATACAATGCCCGCTGCTGTGCGCGGCCGATGCCGCTTCACGCTCTGACTCGCGGCCTTTTCCACGGGGCCGCGGAACCGCGGGCCCGTTCCGCGCTTCTGACATTCCTCTTCTCTCTGCTGGAGACTCTCTTGTTCATTTCCTCTGCTTTCGCCCAAACCGCGCCCGCTGCTTCCGGCGGTGGCGACATGTTGTCCTCGCTCGGGAGCATGCTGCCCCTCGTGCTGATGTTCGTGGTGCTGTATTTCGTGATGATCCGTCCGCAAATGAAGCGCCAGAAAGAAGCCCGCGCCATGATCGAGGCGCTCGCCAAGGGTGACGAGGTGGCAACGGCCGGCGGCGTGCTCGGCAAGATCACCTCGCTCGGCGACCAGTACCTCGGCCTCGAGATCGCCAATGGCGTGGAGATCAAGATCCAGCGCAGCGCTGTGGTCCAGGTCTTGCCCAAGGGCGCCGTCAAGTAAGCAATAAATGCGTGGCCCGGCCTTGCGCTTTGTGGAGCAAGGCCTCAAGTCACGCCGTGTTTCGTTTCTGAAAAGCGCTTTCTCATGAACCGTTATCCGGTCTGGAAGTACGCGATCATCGTGATCGTGCTGCTTGTGGGGTTGATCTATTCCCTGCCCAATTTCTTCGGCGAGGCGCCTGCCGTGCAGGTGTCCGCGGCCAAGTCAACCGTCAAGGTCGACGCCGCCACCCAGGGCCGGGTCGAGGAGGCGCTGAAAACAGCCGGGCTCACGCCCGACCTGCTCACGCTCGAAGGCGGCTCGCTGCGCGCGCGCTTCGGCACGCCCGACGAGCAGCTCAAGGCGCGCGACGTTCTGCAGCGCACGCTGGTGCCTGATCCGTCCGACCCGCCATACGTGGTGGCGTTGAACCTGGTTTCGCGGTCGCCGGCATGGCTCACGTCGCTGCACGCGTTCCCGATGTACCTGGGCCTCGACTTGCGCGGCGGCGTCGACTTCCTGCTGCAGGTCGACATGAAGGGCGCCATCGACAAGAAGGCCGAGTCGTTCGCGGGTGACCTGCGCACCACCTTCCGCGACAAGAGCATCCGAGGCACCTCGGTGAACCGCAACGGCCAGACCATCGAGGTTTCGTTCCGCGACGCGGCTGCGCTGCAAACGGCCAAGCAGCTCATCCAGGACCAGTTCCCGGACCTTGCGACCACCGAAGCGCAAGACGGCAACAACTGGCGGCTCACCGCCACCATCAAGCCCGAGGCCGCGCGCCGGCTCCAGGACGCGGCGCTCAAGCAGAACATCACCACCCTGCACAACCGTATCAACGAACTCGGCGTGGCCGAGCCGGTGATCCAGCAGCAGGGACTGGACCGCATCGTGGTGCAGTTGCCCGGCGTGCAGGACACCGCCAAGGCCAAGGACATCCTGGGCCGCACCGCCACGCTCGAAATGCGCCTGGTCGACGAAAGCGCCGAAGGCCGCGCGGCCGAACTGAGCGGAGGACCGGTGCCCTTCGGCTCCGAGAAATTCTTCGAGCGTAACGGCCGCCCGGTGATCGTGAAGAAGCAGGTGCTCGTCACCGGCGAAAGCCTCACCGACGCGCAGCCCGGCTTCGACCAGCAGAGCAACCAGCCTAAGGTCGACCTGACCATGGACGCCAAGGGCGGCCGGATCATGCGCGACGTGAGCCGCGAGAACTACAAGAAGCGCATGGCCATGCTGATCTTCGAAAAGGGCAAGGGCGAAGTGCTCACGGCCCCTTCGATCAACGGCGAGCTCGGCAACCGTTTCCAGATCTCGGGCTCGATGACCGTGTCCGAAGCGGCCGACCTCGCGCTGCTGCTGCGCGCCGGCTCGCTGGCCGCGCCGATGGAAATCATCCAGGAACGGACCATCGGCCCGAGCCTGGGCGCTGACAACATCGAAAAGGGCTTCAAGAGCGTGATGTATGGCTTCCTGGCCATCATGGTGTTCATGTGCGCCTACTACGCGCTGTTCGGCCTGTTCTCGTCGATTGCGCTGGCCGTCAACCTGATGCTGCTGGTGGCCATTCTCTCGATGCTGCAGGCCACGCTCACGCTGCCCGGCATTGCGGCCATGGCGCTGGCCATCGGCGTGGCCATCGACTCCAACGTGCTGATCAACGAGCGCGTGCGCGAGGAGCTGCGCAACGGCGCCTCGGCGCAGGCCGCCATCCATGCCGGCTACGACCGCGCCTGGGGCACGATTCTCGACTCCAACGTGACCACGCTGATCGCCGGCATTGCGTTGCTGGCCTTCGGCTCGGGCCCTGTCCGCGGCTTTGCGGTGGTGCACTGCATCGGCATCGTCACCTCGATGTTCTCCGCCGTGTTCTTCTCGCGCGGCCTCGTGAACTTCTGGTACGGCAACAAGAAAAAGCTCAAGTCGGTGTCGATCGGCACCGTGTGGCGGCCCAAGACCGACGGCACGGCCGTGGCTGACGGCAAGTAAAGGTCAAGGACAAGCGCCATGGAATTCTTCCGCATCCACAAGACCATCCCGTTCATGCGCCATGCACTGGTGCTGAACATCATTTCCTTTGCCACCTTCGCGCTGGCGGTGTTCTTCCTGCTGCACCGCGGGCTGCACCTGTCGGTGGAGTTCACGGGCGGCACCGTGATGGAGGTGGCCTACCAGCAGTCCGCCGACATCGGCAAGGTGCGCGAGGCGATCGGAAAGCTCGGCTATCCGGACGTGCAGGTGCAGAGCTACGGCACGTCGCGCGACGTGCAGATCCGCCTGCCGGCGCAAAAGGGCATGAGCTCCGACCAGCAAAGCGCGCAGGTCATGCAGGCGCTCAAGTCGGTCGACCCCTCGGCCACGCAGCGCGGCTTGGAAGTCGTCGGGCCGCAGGTGGGCGAGGAGCTCACCACCAACGGACTCAAAGCGCTCGGCATGGTGGTGGTCGGCATCATGATCTACCTGGCGGTGCGCTTCGAATGGAAGTTCGCCGTCGCCACCGTGCTGGCCAACCTGCACGACGTGGTCATCATCCTGGGGTTCTTCGCCTTCTTCCAGTGGGAGTTCTCGCTCGCGGTGCTGGCGGCGGTGCTTGCGGTGCTGGGGTATTCGGTGAACGAATCGGTCGTGATCTTCGACCGCGTGCGCGAGAATTTCCGCCGCTACCGCAAGATGAGCACGGTGGGGATCATCGACAACGCGATCACCTCGACCATCAGCCGCACCATCATCACGCACGGTTCGACGCAGCTGGTGGTGCTCTCGATGTTCTTCTTCGGCGGCCCGACGCTGCATTACTTTGCCTTGGCGTTGACCATCGGCATCTGCTTCGGCATCTACTCGTCGTGCTTCGTGGCGGCGGCTATCGCCATGTGGCTCGGCATCAAGCGCGAAGACCTGATCAAAGGCACACCGGTCAAGCGCGACGGCGATTCCGAGGACGACCCGAACGCCGGCGCCGTGGTCTGACGGCACTGAAACCGAAGGAAAGTGCCGCGGGAAGTCAGCAACTGCAAGGAAGCTGATGCACACTTGTGCAGTTGCTTTTCCCGATGCAAGCTCTCGGCTGTTGCCGAATAGAGCCTCACCGGCCTTTCTGATCTTTCAATGAGTATTGCGCGGTCCGCCTCTTCCTTGCAGCTCGCACGCGAGACGCGTGAGCGTTTCGTGCTGGCGACCGGGGGCGTCATCGTTCCCTTGGCGCAGGCCATCCGGGACCGCCTGACCAAGCAGGCCTCTGAAATTGGCAGTGCCCGCGCCATGCAGGAAAGCCGTGACGATTTCGTGGCATTCCAGGGGCAGGCCACGCAATGGGTTTCACTCGCCCAGACCAACTGGCGCAAGTCGGTCAACGCTCCGGGCGCGTCGACCGGCGCACCGTCCACAGGCGGGCTGCGGCTCGAACTGATCGGCGATGACGTGGTGGAAAGCAACATCCTGTCGTCGCGCCTGGCCCAGGCGATCCAGGAAAAGGCGAGTTTCGAACTCAGCGACCTGCGTCTGCGTATCCAGCACCTCGAAGGCACCACCGAGTTCGACGCCCATGACGTGCTCAGGCCCGAAACGCTGTCCAAGCTGCTGGTGGACCAGTGGCTGGCGGCCGGCTTGAGCCGCGCGCTCTGGGCCCGCGTGCAGGAAACCGTGCAGCATCAGCTGGTCGGCGTGGTCGTCAAGGCCTACGAGGACGCCAACGCGTTCCTGGTCTCCAAGGGCGTCATGCAGGAGATCGATCTCAAGAATTTTGTGCGCCGCACAGGCGCTTCCGGCGGCGGCCCGGCAACGGTTCCGGGGTCGCCGTATGCCGGCGGCGTCAGCGCCCAGGCTCCGGGCGCCGCTTCGCGCCATGGCTCGGATGCATCGCCGCAAACGCGGGGCTTGGCTCCGTCGGCGCCTCTCGCAACGACAGGCGGCTCGCCGCTGCTGCTCGCCCGCCAGCGAGCGCAGACGGCGTTGCTGAGCCTGAAGCGCTTCGTCGCCGCCCGTATCGGCGCGGCAGACATGCAGTCCACCATGTCTTCTGCGCCCCAGTCGGTTGCAGGAATGGACGGCCGCGCAGTGGCGGGGAGCGGCGTCAACGGCGGCGGCACCGCACCGGCCGTTTCGAATACCTTTGCGGCCGTGATCGCCGACGCCGAAGCCGCCTACCGGACGGCTGCCACGCAGTACATGCAGGAGCCCGGTAACGAGGCCACGATCATCCAGCAGGCCTCGGTCGACCTGCGGCGGCGCAGCGCCGAGATCAAGAAGCGCGCGCCCACCACTGCGGACAAGGCCACTGTCGAGATCGTTGCGCTCATGTTCCAGGCCATTCTCGCGGAGGAGCGCATTCCTTTCTCGGCGCGCGTGTGGTTTGCGCGGCTGCAGATGCCCGTGCTGCGCGTGGCCATTGCCGAGCCCGAGTTCTTCGGCACGCTGCAGCATCCGGCGCGCATGCTGATCGACCGCATGGGCTCCTGCGTGATGGGCTTCGATGCCGCCGCCATTTCGGGCAGCGCGCTCGAAGGCGAAATCCGCCGCGTGGTGCAGGTGATCGAGCAATACCCCGAAACCGGGCAGCGCGTCTTCAAGCTGGTGTTCGACGAATTCGTCGCGTTCCTGGGCCGCTATCTCACGCAAAGCGACACCACCCAGCGTGTCATGAGCGTGGCGCAGCAGGTCGAGCAGAAGGAAACGATGGCGATCCAGTACACCATCGAATTGCGCAAGATGCTCAACGACATGCCAGTGCGCGACGAGATACGCGAGTTTCTCTTCAAGGTCTGGGCCGAGGTGCTGGCCATCGCCGCACTGCGCTACGGCGCCCAGGGCGAGCAGACGGTCATGCTCAAGCGCGTTGCCTCCGAACTGGTGTGGGCCGCAAGCGCCAAGCCCAACCGCGCCGACCGCGCCCGCGTGATCCAGGACCTGCCGCAGCTGCTGCAGCGCCTGCGCCTGGGCATGAACCTGCTGGGCATCATCGACGAGCCCCAGGAAGCCCACATCAAGACCATCGGCGCGACCTTGTCGGATGCCTTCCTTTCAAAGACCGAGGCCATTCCCGCGGCCAAGATCGAAGCCATGGCCGAGCGCCTGGCGCACCTGGAAGACTTCGTGAGCGACGAAGGCGGCGCTTCCAACCTGCCGCTCGATGCCAACAGCATCGAACTGCTGCTCGGCGTGGACGCGGCCTCGATCGAGGTGGTGCCCGACACCCCCGGCGCCGTTGTGGCCGAAGACATGCTGGAGTGGGCGCACGAACTGCAGGTGGGCAACTGGTTCATGCTCGACCACAACGACCGCGTGAGCCAGGTTCAGTTCGTCTGGCGCAGCGACCGCAAGCAGCTGCACCTGTTCGCCTCGGCCGACGGCCGCAGCTTTCTCATCCAGGTCGGCCGGCTGGCCAACTACCTGCAAGCCGGCCTGCTGGTGCCGGCCGAGGAAGAAACCCTCACCGTGCGCGCCACGCGCGAGGCGCTCGCCAAGCTCGATGCCAACCCGGAGCGCCTGCTGAACTAGCCGGCTAGTGCGCGGTACGTCCTTCGCGGCTTTCGCAGAGTTCGTCGAGCACCAGCGCGTCGGGCTCGATGCCGGTGCTCCAGTGCACCATCAGCACGATGATCTTGAGTTCGTCCAGCGCCACCGGATCGCCCGGTGCGGCCATGGCGCGCTCGATGACGATTTCGCGCAAACCGCAAGACAGCACGTTCGACGACTCGAGAAAACGGATGAAGCCGAGGCAGTCGGCGCCCAGGTGCTCCTGCTCGGCCTGGGAATACACCCGCATTGCATTGCTCGACTGGGGCAGCGCGGCTTCGGGAGCACCCTGCAGCGTGACAGTGGCGACGGCGTCGTCATTGGCGCTTCGCTCGAGTTGCAAGCCTTGTGTTGCAAGGCTCAGGCCGTCGAGCCAGTGCAGCGCATCGCGGATCTCTTCTGCCTCGAAGCCGTGGGCGCTGAGCTTGCGGCCCAGTTGTCCGGGTTCGGGGCAGGCATCGCCGCGCCAATAGTTTTCGTAGACAAAAACGAGCACTTCGAACATGAGCCCAATATAGCCGAAGCTTGTTGCGGGCTCCCGGGCTTCATGTCACTTCTTCGTCCCTTTTTGGGGGGAGGAAAATACTAAGCCGCTGCCGTTCTCTGGAAGAGCCCACCGGGCAGGCGAGCCACGTGGCCGTCGAGCTCGAGTTCGAGCATCTTGGCCTGCAGCGCGGCCGCGCTCCAGCCGGTGCGTGCGCTCAGGGCGTCGAGGTTCACAGGGTCGAAGCCCAAGGCCTCGAGCAACGGGTTTTCCGCGGCTGACGAGGAAGCACCGGCATCGCCGAAGAGACCCGCATTCGCGTTGGCTGCGCGCAGGTCGGGCAGCTCTTCGAGGATGTCGTTCACCGACTCGACCAGCTTCGCGCCCTGGCGAATCAGCGCATGGCAGCCCCGCGATTGCGGCGAGTGGATCGACCCCGGAATGGCGAACACTTCCTTGCCCTGTTCCGAAGTGAGGCGGGCCGTGATCAGCGAGCCCGATTGAAGCGCCGCCTCGACCACCAGCGTGCCGCGCGCCAGGCCGGCAATGAGGCGGTTGCGCTTCGGAAAGTTTTGCGTGAGCGGGGGCGTGCCCAGCGGCAGTTCGCTCACGATCAGTCCCTGCTGCCTGATGCGGTGCGCGAGGTCGCGGTGCCGGGCCGGATAGACGCGGTCGAGGCCCGTTCCAACGATGGCTACGGTGGCGAGCCGGGGCACATCGCCGGCCGCGTCCAGCGCGCCCTGGTGCGCGGCGCCGTCCACACCGAGGGCCAGTCCAGATATCACCGGCAAGCCCGCGTCGCCCAGCGCCCGTGCAAAGGCCCGCGCATTGGCGGCGCCCTGCGGCGTCGGGTTGCGGCTGCCCACCACTGCAATGCTGTTGGTGAGCTGTGTCAGGTCGAAGTCCGCCGCGCCGAGCACGTAGAGCATCAACGGCGGGTCGACCATTTCGAGCAGCGAGGCGGGGTAGCCCGCATCGCCCAGCGTCACGATGCGGCGCGCGGTGCCATCGTCCTGGCTGGGTTGCAGCCACTGCCAGGTCAGATCGATCTGCGCCTGAAGGCCGTTGGGCGGCTGCTGCAATGCGTCGGCCTGCGCCTGGGACACCACCTGCCGGAGCGCCGCGGCAGGTTGCGCAAAAATGCCCTCGGGCAGCCCGAAGGCCGCCAGCAGCTTGCGTGCGGCGCCGTCGCCGATGCCCGGCGTCAGTGAAAGCCGCAGCCAGCCTGCGAGTTCTGCGCGTTCCAAACGAAGCGAAAAATCGTCAGGGATTGACCAGGAAGTCGCCGGCGCGCGGGGTGTCGGTGATTTCGAGCACCAGCGCGTACGACACCTTTTCGAACGGGCGGAACACCATCAGCAGGCCGATGCGTTCGTTCGGGAGCTTGATGGTTTCCTTGCGTTCGCCGGTGCGGTCGAGAATGGTTTCGCCGTTCTTCAGAATGGCCAGCACGTGGCCACTGTCGACGCCGTCGCGCGTGCCCTTGTTGATGGCCACCACCTGGTTCTGCGCCGCGAACTGCACCGCATTGCCGTAGACCGAAATGATGCGGCCTTCTACCTGTGTGGAAGGGGCGCGCGGCACGTAGCTCAGCAGCTGGCGCGGCGGCTCGGGCAGCAGGCGGTCGCCGGCGCGGATTTCCTCGCGCGCCGCGATGATGTCGATGCTGGCCGGCACCACCGTGATGACGTCCTTGTCCTTCTGGGTCTCGACCGTGGTCGATTCGCCGCGCTGGAGCTGGGCCTTGCCCAGGTACTGCGCCTCGTAGCCGAGGATTTCACCCGTTCCCGGGTCCTTCAGCGGCGTGGCGCTGCGGAACACGCGGAAGTTCTTCAGCGGACCGGGCGTTTCGAGCAATGGCGTATCGGCATTGCCGCGCGCATAGGCACGGTCGCCGCGCGACAGCAAAACCCGGCTGTCATTGCCGGCCACGATTCGCGGCGCGCTTTGCAGCGTGTCGGCGTCCACCACGATCGGCTCGCTGAGGAACGGCTCGATGATGCTCGGGTTGAGCGTGGGCAGCGCCATGCCGGCCAGGGAATCGAAGCGCGTGCGCGGCGACAGCTTGATGGTGCCGCCGTCTGCGCTGCCGCCCGCGCCGCGGCGCATGGTCAGGCGTGCGCGGCCGCCCGTCTTGTCCAGGTAGAGAACCTGGCCCGGGTAGATGCGGTGCGGGTTCGCGATTTCATTGATGTTCATGCCCCACAGTTCCGGCCAGCGCCAGGGGCGCAGCAGGTAGAGGCGCGAAATGGCCCACAGGGTGTCGCCGGGCTTGACCGTGTATTCGTCCGGCGCGCTGGCCGCTAGTTCGCTCAGCGGAACGCCGTTCTGGGCGGTTTGCTGTGCCGTGGCGCGTTGCTGCGGAGTGACGGGGTAGTTCTGAGCCCAGGCCGTCGTGCCACCGCTGATCACCGCAAGGGCTGCCAACGTGGCGAAAAGATGCGGGCGCTGGCGGACAGGGGTTCGGAGCTTTTTCATGTCTGGATGGGTGAGCGCATCAAAGTATCGGTGCGCATACGAATCTCACAATTTGCTACGAATTCTGCGCCCGAAGCCCTTTAAAGGGCAACGTTTTCAGGCGATCCGAGCTCATCCCGTCGCGGAATTGGCGAAAATAGCCACAACTTTTCCCGTTTTTCATGGCCAAACGAATCATTCTGAGTTACCCGGACAAGCGCCTGCACACGGTCGCCAAGCCGGTACAGGGCGTCGATGCACGCATCAAGGCCCTGGTTGCCGACATGCTGGAGACCATGTACGACGCCAACGGCATCGGCCTGGCGGCCACCCAGGTCGATGTGCACGAGCGCCTGGTCGTCATCGACGTGTCCGAAGAGCGCAACGAGCCGCTGGTGCTCATCAACCCCGAAATTATCTGGGCAAGCGACGAAAAGGTGCTGAACGAAGAGGGTTGCCTCTCGGTCCCCGGCATCTACGACGGCGTGATGCGCTCCACCTCGGTCAAGGTCCAGGCGCTGGACGAAAACGGCGAGCTTCGCACCATCGAGGCCGAAGGCCTGCTCGCCGTGTGCATCCAGCATGAGCTCGACCACCTGCTCGGCAAGGTGTTCGTCGAATACCTGTCGCCGCTCAAGCGCAACCGCATCAAGAGCAAGCTGCTCAAGCAGCAACGCGAAGACGCCCGAGAGGGCAGGGCCTGACATGCGTTTCGCCTGGCCGAGTGCTTTCGTCGTTGCCGCCGGGCTGCTGCTGGCCGGCTGCGCCAGCGAACCGACCCGCATCGTGCCGGGCACCACGGCGGCCGAAACCCTGCAGCGCCTGGGTCCTCCGACGGGCCGCTACCCGCTCACCGGCGGCGGCGAACGCCTGCAGTATTCGCGCATGCCTGCCGGCTTCGAGGTGACCGACATCGACGTGGATGCCTCGGGCAAGGTCGTTTCCGTGACGCAGGTGCTCAACGAGGCGCGCTTCGGGCACGACATCAAGGTCGATCGCTGGCGCCAGAACGACGTGATCGCCTTTTACGGCCGGCCTTATGAAATCAGCCGCGTCAGCTCATTCGACGGAGCCGTCTGGACGTGGCGCTACAAGGCCGTGAACGAGCGCCGCATGCTCTATATCTACATCGACCCTACCGGCGTGGTTCGCCGCTATCACACGGGGGATGACCTCGAACTCGATCGGATCCGGGATTGAGCCCGCTCAAGGTCGTTTTCGCGGGCACGCCCGAGTTTGCGCGCGTCGCGCTCGAGGCCATTGCCGCTGCCGGGCACGAAGTGGTGCTGGTGCTGAGCCAGCCCGACCGGCCCGCCGGGCGCGGCATGAAGCTGCAGGCCTCTCCCGTCAAGCAATGTGCCGTGGCCAACCACTGGCCCGTGGCCCAGCCGCGCAGCCTGCGGCTCGACGGCAAGTATCCTGAAGACGCTTCGGCCGCGCGCGAGGCCCTGCTGGCGGCAAAACCCGATGTGATGGTGGTTGCAGCCTACGGGCTCATCCTGCCGCAATGGGTGCTCGACCTTCCGAAGTTCGGTTGCCTCAACATCCATGCCAGCCTGCTGCCGCGCTGGCGCGGCGCAGCGCCGATCCACCGCGCCATCGAGGCCGGCGACACGCAAACCGGCATCACCATCATGCAGATGGACGCCGGCCTGGATACGGGCGACATGCTGCTGCGTGAGTCGGTCGATATCGGCAACGACAACACCGCCCGCCTGCACGATCGGCTGGCCGAACTGGGCGGACGCTTGATCGTCCAGGCGCTGGCCGATATCGGCAAGCTGGAGCGCACTCCGCAGCCTGCCGAAGGCGTGACCTACGCCAACAAGGTCGAAAAGCACGAAGCGCAGGTCGACTGGAACCAGCCCGCCGACGCCATCGTGCGGCGCATCCGCGCCTTCGATCCGTTTCCCGGCGCCAACAGCCCGCTCGACGGCGAAACCATCAAGCTCTGGACCGCCTACGCGGCGCCCGCCGAACAATCGGCTGCGCCCGGCACCATCCTGGCCGTGACCGAGGCCGGCGTTGCGGTGGCTGCGGCCGGCACGATCGTCATGGTCACCGAACTCCAGCGTCCCGGCGGCAAGCGCCTGGCCGTGGCCGATTTCCTGCGCGGCTTCGACCTGAAGCCCGGGCAGGTGTTCGGCTGATGTTCCTGTCCGCAGCCATCCGCCGCCGCCCAGAATTCCGCGCCGGCATCCGCGACATGTCCTCGGCCGCTCTGGGCATCGGCGCCTGGGGGCTCATGACCGGCGTTGCCATGGTCAAGTCGAACATGAGCGTGCTGGAATCGGTGGCGATGACGCTGCTGGTCTACGCCGGCAGTTCGCAGCTTGCGGCCATTCCGCTGCTGTTTGCGGGGGCGCCGGCGTGGGTGATATTGGCCACGGGTTTCTGCGTCAACCTGCGCTTCGTGGTCTTCAGCCTGCACCTGCGGCCGTACCTCATGCACATGCCGCGCTGGCGCCGCATGACGCACGGCTATCTCACGGCCGACCTGAGCTATGCGCTTTTCACGCGGCGCTACGCGTCGCCCCCGGTGGGGCCGGACGAGCAGAAGGCGCAGGAGGCCTATCTCACCGGCAACTACTTCGTGACCTGGTGCTCGTGGATGGGCATGAGCCTTCTGGGCATTGCGCTCGCCAATTTCATTCCGCAGAACTGGGGACTCGGCTTTGCCGGCGTGCTGAGCCTGGTGGCCATCGTTTGCTCGATGGCGACCACGCCGCTGCGCATGCTGGCCGCGCTGATCGCCAGCGTTACCGCGGTAGTGGCCTATGCGCTGCCGCTCAAGCTCAACATCGTGGTGGCCATCGGTGCGGCGGTGTTGCTGTGCTTCTGGCTCGAGAAGCAGCTCGGGCTCGACCCGGATGCGGAAGACAACAAATGAGCGGCACCACCGATTTCTGGACGCTCGCGGTCATCGTCGGACTGGCCTGCGTCACCGTGCTCACGCGGTGCTTCTTCTTCATTCTCGACCGGCCCTGGGGCCTGCCCGACTGGGCGCACCGCGCACTGCACTACGCACCGGCAGCGGCACTGGCGGGTGTGATCGCGCCGGAGATCGTGATGAGCCAGGGCCACCTGATCACCACGCTGCACGACGCACGCCTGTACGCGACCGTGGTTGGCGCCGCTTATTACTACTGGCGGCGCGGCGTGCTCGGCACGATGCTGGCGGGCATGGCGGTGTACCTGCCCTTGCACCTGTGGCTGGGTTGGTAAAAAGCTTCAGTCCAGCTTCACGCCTGCGGCCTGGATGATCTTGCCCCAGCGTTCGCTCTCCGCCCGCGACAGTTTGTAGAACTCCTGCGGCGTTCCCGGCAGCGGCTCGAAGCCGAAATCCGCGAACAGCTTCACCACCTTGGGTGCCTTCATCGCCTTCTGGAGCTCGCTGTTGATGCGCGCGACCGCTTCCGGCGGCATGCCGGCCGGGCCGATCAGGCCATGAAAGGCATAGGCGTTCACGTCGCTGAAGCCGGCCTCTACGAAGGTCGGCACTTCTGGCAATGCGCCCGCCCGCTGCGGCAGTGCAATTGCCAGCACCCGCACCTTGCCCGCCTTGATGATCGGCAGGCCTGAAGCCAGGTCGAGCATCATCGTCGGCACCTGGCCGCCCATCACGTCGGTCATTGCGGGCGCGGCGCCCTTGTAGGGCACGTGCGTGATGCTGATGCCGGCCTTCTGCTTGAAGAGCTCCATCGCCATGTGGTGCGGCGAGCCGTTGCCGGGCGAGGCGTAGCTCACCTTCTCGGGATTGGCCTTCACGTAGCGCACGAACTCGGCCACGTTCTTGGCGGGGAAGTCCGGGTGCACCACCAGCGCCACCGGAAAGCGGCCGATGGTGCCGATGTAGGTGAAGTCGCTGGCAGGCTTGTAGGGCAGCTTGGCGAACATGTGCTCGTTGAAGAGCAGCGCCGCGTTCTCGGCCTGCATGATCGTGTAGCCATCGGGCTTGGCCTGCATCAGCACCGACACGCCGATGTTGGTGGACGCGCCGGGCCGGTTGTCGATGATGAGCGGCTGCCCGAGCGAAGGCTGCATGGCTTCGGCCAGCGCGCGCGCCAGGTTGTCGGTGCCGCCGCCGGCTACGTAGGGCACGATCCACTTGACGGGCTGGCTCGGGTAGGCTGCCTGCTGGGCAGAGGCAAGAGGTGCGGCAGCCAGCGCGAGGGTTGCGGCCATCAGGGAAAGAAATCGTTTCATCGTTCGTGTCTCCGTTGCTTGTTTTGAAATCGGTAGCCGGTCAGTCCCCGCGCAGCGTCTGCCAGAGCTCGCGGTCGCGCTCCGCCGTCCACACCACGGGGTGTTCGATGCCGCGCAACTCGTCGTAGGCGCGCGACACATCGAAGGGCAGCACGTGCTGGAACACCGGCCATGCGCCAAATCGCGGTGTCATTGCCGCTTCTGCGCGCGCGAAGCAGCCCTTGAGCGTTTCGCCTGCGGCGATGCCGGCTTTCACGCTGTCGAGCAGGGTTCCAAGAAAGGCCTGGGTGAGTTCGATGGCTTCGGCGCAGGCGGCTTCGTCTTGCAGCACGGCGCCGCGGCCCGGCACCAGCACGCGGGGCTTCAGGGCGCGCACCGCGTCGAGCGTGCCGGCCCAGTCGCCGATGTAGGCATCGCCCGCGTACACGCCGCAGTGGTTCTCCACCACATCGCCGGAAAACAGCACGCCGCAATCGGGTAGCCACGCGACCGTGTCGCCGCTCGAATGGCCGCGGCCCAGCGCCATCAGGCGCAGTTCACGGCCGAGGCCGGGACGTGGACCGAGCCACAGGCTCATCTCGCGCTCGAAGCTCATCGTCGGAAAGGTGAGGCCTGGAATTTCTTCCACGCCCGCGAAGAGGCGCGGAAAGCGTCCGACTTCCGAATCGAAGTCGGCCTGTCCGCGCGTGCGGATCCAGTCGAGCGTGCCGTTGCTCGCGATGATGGCCTGCACCTCGCCGAAGGCACTCGCGCCCATCACTCGCACCGCGTGGTAGTGCGTGAGCACGATGGTCTTGATGGGCTTGTCGGTCACGGTGCGAATAGCGTCGAGAAAGTCGCGGGCCATGCGCGGCGTGGGCCGTGTGTCGATCAGCACCACCTGCTCGTCGCCGACGACGAAGCCGCAGTTCGGATCGAAGTCGCTGATGTAGCCGTACACGCCGGGCGCGAGTTCCCGCAGCTGCGGTTTCTGCTCGCGTGTGTCAGACGCGGAAGCGAAGGAGACGTTGGCGTTCATGGGGCTGGATTGGTCGTGAGGTCTTCGGCCGCCGCGCGAATGCAGTCGAGCAGCACGGTCTGGTCGCCGCACTGGTTGGCCAGCAGCAGCACGAGGCGGGCATTGAGGTCGGCGCTCTGGGTTTCGCTCAGGCCTTCGTGGGCCGCAAGCAAGGCGGCATAGAAGCCGTCGGGATCGGGGATGCGGGGCTCGGTGATCATGAGGTGGTGTTCCGGGCGAGCGCCGTGCGCAGCGCATCGGCGATGGCTTCGGGCGTGGCGTGCGGCAGCGTCGCGGCGCGGTAGGCATCGGGGCGCACGAGCACGAGGCTGCCCGCGTCACGCAGGCCCAGGTGGTTCGTGAGCCGTTCGTCGGGTTGCAGTGTCGGCAAGCCACTGTCGCCGCCGATGGCCAGCAGGCGGAGCGGAAGCGACGCCGTCCCTTCCATCGCCGCCTCCACCTCGGCGCGTGTCGGCGCCAGCCACAGGCCGATGCACTGGGTGCCGTCGGCCAGCAGCTGCATCAGCGTTGTTTCGCTTCCGTCGGCCCAGCGCAGCGGCAGGTTCTGTACGCTGCGCCCGCCTTCGGGCAACTGCGGCGCGGATGGATAGTCGTTCGCAACCGACATGCGGCCCGTGTTCACCAGCGCTCGCGCAAACGGATGGCGCGCGGCCAACGACACCACGGCGCGGCGCAGCGTGTGCTCGGCCGGCGAAAGCGGTGCGAGAAAGCGCGCCGAGCGGCTCGTCACCCGCAGGTTCTCTTGCGCGGCGGGCTGGCGCTCGGCGTCGTAGCTGTCGAGCAGCGCGTCACTCGCCTGCCCGTGCGCAACGAGCGCCAGTTTCCAGCCGAGGTTCGCCGCATCCTGGATGCCGCTGTTGCCGCCGCGAGCACCGAACGGGCTCACCACGTGCGCGGCATCGCCGATGAAGAACACATTGCCGTGGCGAAAGCTGTCGAGCAGGTGATCGCGGTAGCCGTACGGCCCGATCCACACGAATTCGAACTCCACGCCCGGCCCGAGCTGTTCGCGCAGCCGTGCGCCCGCGACTTCGGGCTTGCTGATGTAGCTCGTGTCACAGTCCTCGGGCATCTGGTAGTCGATGCGCCACACGCCGTCGGCCATCAGGTGCTGCCACACGCCGCGGCCTTCGTTGAAGGGCGCGTCGACCCACGTCCAGCGCTCTGTAGGCAGCGGCTTCTTGAAGCGCACGTCGCTGATGCACCAGCGGTCAGTGCTGCGCGACGAGTGCGCATCGATGCCCAGCTGCGTGCGGATCGGGCTGTTGGCGCCGGTGGCGTCGATCAGCCGGTCGGCCTCGATGGTGTAGCGGCCGTCAGGCGTTTCGACCTCGATGCGCACGCCGTCGTGCAACTGCTCGACGCTGGCCACGCGGTTCTTCCAGCGCACTTCGGTCAGCCCGAGTTCGAGGATGCGCTCGACCAGGAACCATTCGACGTAGAACTGCTGCAGGTTGATGAACGGCGGCTGCCTGGAGACGCTGTTCGCCTGCAGGTTGAAGTTGTACACCTCCTGCTCGCCCGAGAAGGTACGCCCGAAAGACCAGGTGATGCCCTTGGCCGCCATGCGCTCGTAGATGCCCAGGCGCTCGAAGATCTCGAGGCTCTTTTGCGCGTAGCAGATGCCGCGCGACGAGGCGCCGCGCACGCCGACGGTGTCGTCCTCGTCGAGCAGCACGGCGCGCACGCCGCGTTGTGCCAGGTCGCAGGCCAGCGTGAGTCCCGAAGGTCCGGCACCGACGATCACGATCGGATGGCGAACGATCTTTGTCTCGCCCAGCTCGGGCGGTGGCGTGAAAGGCCAGCTCGGCAGCTCGTAGGCCGGCGCAAATGCAAAGGTTTCCATGTCCGGTCTACAGCGCGTGGGCAAATTCGACGATCGCGTCCGCCGCCTTCGGCACCAGTTCAGGCTGCCCCGCGAGATAGTGGTTGCCGCCGACGATGTCGACATTGCGGATGCGCGCACCGCCGGCGGCCATCCACGCATCCCGTGTGCTCGGAAAAGTCGACTGGTCGCCCGTGTAGGTGAGCAGCAGCTTGGGCACGGTGGTGCGCGCAAGGTTGGTGGGCCCGTCCGCCTGCGAACGCGAAGACCACTGCGAAAGAAACGCCGTAAGCGAGGTGGTGCGCCCCATCGCGTTGGCCGAGTAGTTCACCTGCCGCGCATCGCCCCACACGCTGCCCGGCAGCCGGTCGTTGGCATCGAGCGAAAGATCCACGCAGCGCGGGTCGGCATGCGTGCGATAGACGACAAAGGCCTGGTCGCGCGGCGCGCCCGGTGTGCCGCGCAGCAGCGCGAGCCGGTCGATGCACCATTGCTCGATGTGGTCGAGCCGGGCCTTCTGGGCTGCGCTGAAGCGGGCGAGAAATTCGGGCTCGTAGGGCACGCGGTGGCGCGGGTCGTACATGTCGAGTTCGGGGTTTACCGAGAGCGGATCGTGCTCGTCGGTGACCGAGGGGTCGATCCAGTCGCGCATCAACCGAGTGCGGCCCAGGTGAGCAGCGCACAGCGCAAGGCCATCGACCGGCGGCAGGTCGCCCGGGTGCAGGTGCGTCGGGTCGCCGTCCGGAAAGTGCGTTGCGGTGAGATTTTCGGCCTGCGCCTGGTAGAAGCTCGCAAGCGCGGCCCCGCCCGAGTTGCCGACAAGGAACACCTTTTCGTAGCCGGCCGCGCGCAGGTACTGCACGCCGGCCCCCAGGTCCTGGATGGCGCGCTCCATCAGCAGCACCGTATCGTTGCCCACGTAGCGCGAGTTCAGCCCCATGCAGCAGATGCCGCGTTCGGCCAGCGGGCCGATGAGGTAGTGGCCCATGAAGTTGCTGGTCGGGTGCATCACGATGGCCGCGATCTTCTTGGTGCCTTGCGGCGCGCGAAAGGCGCCGTAGATGCGTGGGCGCAGCATCTGCAGGCCCGACTGGCTCTCCATCGCAGCGCCGGGCTTTACGTCGATGACGGCGAGCTGCAACTCAGACATCTGCAGTGCCCCTCGCGACGCGAAGCTCTGCCTTGCGCGCGGTCCACGCATCCAGGTCCGCGCGAGCGCGCCGCGCATGCGCTTCCATCTCGGCCTGCGGCACGGTCGGCGTGGTCAGTTCCACGCGAATGCCATTGGGGTCGAAGAAGTAGATCGATTCGATGATGTGGTGGTCGGTCACGCCCAGCACTTCAACGCCGGCGCTCTCCAGCCGCGCCTTGGCGGCGAGCAGGTCGTCCACCGAATCCACCCGCAGCGCGATGTGGTTCACCCATGCGGGCGTGTTGGGCGAAGGCAGCGCGGCAATGTCGTCCCCCAGGTCGAAAAAAGCGATGTAAGAGCCGTCGCGCATCTGGAAAAAGATGTGCACATAGGGGCAGTACTCGCCCGTGCTCGGCACGTGGTCGCTCTTGATCACGTGCGCGAGCGGCAGGCCCAGCAGGTCTTCGTAGAAGCGGCGGGTTTCCTCGCTGTCGCGGCAGCGCCAGGCAAAGTGGTGCAGTCCGCGCACTGGCGGTGCGGGTGGGGGCGCCGTGTGGGCAATCGTCGGCATGGCTTCTTGTCTCCGGTGAGCCGTTATTGGGCGACGCCGCGTCTTATGATGCAATCGAAATTAATTCATCGATTGATGAAATGGACATATGAATCTGACCCTGCGCCAATTGCGCGCCTTTGCCGCAGTGGCCGAAACCGGCGGCTTCACTGCCGCGGCGCAGCAGCTGCATCTCACGCAATCGGCGCTCAGCGTGCTGGTGCGCGAACTCGAGCGCGAAATGGGCGTGAAGCTGCTCGACCGCCATACCCGGCGGGTGCAGCTTTCCGAAGCAGGGCGCGAGTTCCTGCCCTCGGTGCACCGGCTGCTCGGCGACCTGACGAGCGCGGTGGCCGGCGTGACGGATTTGCGTGACAAGAAGAAAGGAGTGTTGCGCCTTGCAGCACCCCAGCTCATGGCCTGCACCCTGATGCCGCGGGTGATCGCGCTCTATCGCGAGGCCTACCCCGACGTCGACGTTCGGCTTGCCGACACGCTGCCCGAGCACCTGCTCGCCGGCGTTGCAGCGGGCGACGTGGAGCTTGCGGTTGGGCAAGACGTGGCCGTCGATGCAGCCGTCGACCGCCGCACGCTGCTGCGCGACAGGCACTGGCTGATCTGCCCGCCGGAGCACCCGTTCGCCAGGCGCCGCAAGGTGCGTTGGCATGAGCTCGGGCCGTACACCTTCATTGCGCCCACGCGCGACTTCCGCCAGCGCGTGCTGCCCGAGCTGGCCCCGGCGGAGCGCGACTACATGCTGCGACCGGGCACGCAGGAGGTGTCGTACATGACCACCGCGCTCGGCATGGTGGCCTCGGGGCTGGGGCTGACCGTGTGCCCGACCTATTCCGCGCCGCTGGTGCGGGCCCACGGCCTGCAGATGGTGCGGTTGGAGTCGCCTGATTTCCATCGCGAGGTGTGCATCTACAGCGCCGCACGGCGCACGCTGTCGCCCGCCGCCGCGAGCTTTGTCGAAGTCCTGGAACGCTTCGCCAGGGCGCAACCAAAGGGTTGACGCAAAGCATCGGAAAGCCGCAAGAAGCGCGTAGAGCCACGGCTGAGCGAAACCTACAATGCAAGGCGACTGTCTTCCACCACACACAGACCCATGAACGTCATTCGATTCACCGACCTCTGCGCGCAGGGCAAGGCCGCCGGCCAGCGCGTCTTCATCCGTGCCGACCTCAACGTGCCGCAGGACGACGCAGGCAACATCACCGAAGACACGCGCATCCGCGCCTCGGTGCCCTGCATCCAGCTGGCGCTCGACGCCGGCGCCGCCGTCATGGTCACCTCCCACCTCGGCCGTCCGACCGAAGGCGAGTTCAAGCCCGAAGATTCGCTTGCCCCCGTGGCCAAGCGCCTGGGCGAACTGCTGGGCCGCGAGGTTCCGGTGGTGGCCAACTGGGTCGACGGTGTCGACGTGAAGCCGGGCCAGGTCGTGCTGCTGGAGAACTGCCGCGTCAACAAGGGCGAGAAGAAGAACGACGAGGCGCTGGCACGCAAGCTGGCCGCGCTCACCGACATCTACGTGAACGATGCCTTCGGCACCGCTCACCGCGCCGAAGCCACCACCTACGGCATTGCGCAGTTTGCGAAGGTGGCCGCGGCCGGCCCGCTGCTGGCGGCCGAGCTCGACGCCATTTCCAAGGCGTTGGCGTTGCCCAAGCGCCCGCTGGTGGCCATCGTGGCGGGTTCCAAGGTGAGCACCAAGCTCACCATCCTCAAGAGCCTGTCGGCCAACGTCGACCAGCTGATCGTCGGCGGCGGCATCGCCAACACCTTCATGCTCGCGGCCGGCCTCAAGATCGGCAAGTCGCTGGCGGAGCCCGACTTGGTAGACCAGGCCAAGGAAGTGATCGAATCCATGCGCGCGCGCGGCGCCGATGTGCCGATACCGGTGGACGTGGTCACCGCCAAGACCTTTGCGGCCGACGCGCCCGCCACGGTGAAAGACGCGAGCGACGTGGCCGACGACGACCTGATCCTGGACATCGGCCCCAAGACGGCGGCGCAGCTCGCCGCGCAGCTGCGCGAAGCCGGCACCATCGTCTGGAACGGCCCGGTGGGCGTGTTCGAGTTCGATGCCTTCGCGGGCGGCACCAAGGCCATTGCGCAGGCCATTGCCGAAAGCAGCGCCTTCTCGATTGCCGGCGGCGGCGACACGCTCGCGGCCATTGCCAAGTACGGCATCGAAAAGCAGGTCGGCTACATCTCGACCGGCGGCGGCGCCTTCCTCGAGGTGCTCGAGGGCAAGACGCTGCCGGCGTTCGAAATCCTTGCCAAGCGTGCTGCCGGCTGATTTTTCGCGCCCGCTCGGCGGTGCCCGCTTCCTGTTGTCACACAAAGTGTATACAGTAGCGGATACAAAATGGAGACAAGCTCAATGATCACGGATCGCCTTCCCCGCCACGCCACCAAGATCGTCGCCACGCTCGGCCCGGCTTCCAATACGCCCGAGCTGCTGGAACAGATGATCCTGAACAAGGTCAGCGTGGTGCGGCTCAATTTCAGCCACGGCACGGCGCAGGACCACATCGATCGTGCCGCCATGGTGCGAGAGGCGGCGCGCAAGATCGGCCGAGAGGTGGCGATCATGGCCGACCTGCAAGGGCCCAAGATCCGCGTCGGCAAGTTCGCGCAGGGAAAGGTCTGGCTCGAGCCGGGCGCCAAGTTCGTGCTCGACGCCTCGCGCACCGAGCCGGGCGACGCTGATGCCGTCGGCCTCGACTACAAGGACCTGCCGCGCGACGTGCGTCCCGGCGACAGGCTGCTGCTGAACGACGGCCTCATCGTGCTCACGGTTGACGCCGTGCGCGGCGAGGCGGTGCACACCACCGTGAAGCTGGGCGGCGAGCTCTCCAACAACAAGGGTATCAACAAGCAGGGCGGCGGCCTCACGGCGCCGGCGCTCACCGCCAAGGACATGGAAGACATCAAGACCGCGATGAGCTTCCAGGCCGACTACGTGGCAGTGAGCTTTCCAAAGAACGCCACCGACATGGAAATGGCGCGCCAACTGTGCAACGTGGCCGCGGCCGAGTACGGGCACAAGCCCGGGCTCATCGCCAAGATCGAGCGCGCCGAGGCCATTCCCAAGCTGGAAGAAATCCTGCGTGCGAGCGACGGCATCATGGTGGCGCGCGGCGACCTGGCCGTTGAGGTCGGCAACGCCGCCGTGCCTGCGCTGCAGAAAAAAATGATCCGCATGGCGCGCGACATGGACAAGGTGGTGATCACCGCGACCCAGATGATGGAGTCGATGATCACCAACCCCGTGCCCACCCGCGCCGAGGTGAGCGATGTGGCCAACGCCGTGCTCGACGGCACCGACGCCGTGATGCTCTCGGCTGAAACTGCCTCGGGCCGCTACCCGCTCGAAACCGTGCAGGAGATGAGCCGCATCTGCGAAGCCGCCGAATCGGCCGAAGACAAGACGCTCGACGCCGACTTCAGCGGCAAGACCTACAGCCGCATCGACCAGTCGATTGCCATGGGCGCGCTGTTCACGGCGCACCACCTGGGCGCCAAGGCGATCGTGGCGCTCACCGAGTCGGGCTCCACGCCGCTGTGGATGAGCCGCCACCGCGCGCACATTCCGATGTACGCGCTGACCTCGCGCCTTGCCACGCAACGCCGAATGGCGCTCTACCGCAACGTGCGCCCGCTGCTGATGGATTCGGAAAGCGACCGCGACACCGCGCTCGAGCAGGCCGAAGCCCATCTGAAGAAGCGGGGCATCGTGCAGACCGGCGATGTCTACGCGATTACCTGCGGCGAGCCGATGGGTGCCCCCGGCGGTACCAACATGCTGAAGATCTGCCGCGCGAGCTGATCGGGCGTGCATCGACGATGTCTCGAACGCCGGAAGGGCGAGGGACATCAAAAGGGCAGCTGATGCATTCATGGCGATGCTGCCGTCCTTGCTGACGGTGCCCGCCGTTCTGCCGGTTTTATCGAACTTCAACTCTTCCAATGCATAGACGTCGATAAGTTCACGATCGACGGGAAAAGGCGTGTTGGTTCTGAGTCGACCCTCAAGAGATCCTGCGTGACACTGCGGATGCGGTCACGACATCGAAGGGGAGATCAATGAAGCAATTGCACGTATTCAAAGCGGTGCTGCTGGCCTTGGCGATGGCGGTGTCCGTTGCAGGGTGCGGCGTTCTGCCGGGGGTGTCGAATTTCAACTCCTCCACGGCAGCGTCATGCGCGGTTCAGAGCGCCGAAGCCCGGCCGCCGAAACACCCCATCATCGAACTCGCGTGGTGCATCGCGCGGACGGATGACCTTTCCGATCCAAACCGCCTGTTTCATGAGACGCTGGAAATCAAGAACGGCCGGAACTACAGCGAGTCTAGAAACGCCCCTAGGCGAATCCCCGCGGGGGTGGAGGCAGAAGAGCTTCAACATTTGCCAGCGGGGGTCGGCAACTTTTACTACACGCGTGCAGATGACGACAGACCAAAGTTTGGGGGGAAAAGGTATTTCAGCTTTGCCGTCGACATCAGGAAATCATGCGTGACACTGGCGGATGTGATCGCCACCTTCGGCGATGGCTTCACCGTCTCGCCACACCGCACCGTAGCGCCTGCTGTGGCGTTGCCAGGGGTGGTGCCAACGCCGCCCTTTCAAACAGGAAAGCTCCAGGGCATCTTCTATGTCACTCCCCGCTTCTTCAAGGGGCCTAGGAACGGGCGAATTGAATTCGATTTCAGTTACTACGAATGCGTGGGAGGCATCACCGTTCAGCGCGACCTTGAATCACTGAAGAATTAGAGGGGAAAGCAAGAAATGAGTAGGTTTACCACAGCCATCACAGCAGAGTGGTTGGCCGATAAAACGAACAAATTCAAGGCTTACAACATTTCGCCCGATGCACTCGCGATGATCAACAGGTCGGAAGGCCTCAAGGCCGACATGCGCGCTTACGCAGCCAGTGACTACACCGTCGCTGCGAAGGTCAATCCCAAGACCGATGCGGGCGAGTACAGCACGCCGATGAGCAAGGACATCCCAGGCTATCTCCACATTGCCTCCAACCGCTTCAGCACCCCCGAAGGCACAGTCAGCATCCTGGCCCACGAACTCGGGCACTTCCGCGTCGAAGAACCCAATGCCGCCGTCGCGACCGCGCGCGCCAACGCCCTGACGGGAAAAGACAAGGCCGCTTACGAGAGCGCCTGCCACCTGACCGAAGGCTACGCCCACTACAACGAAGTCAAAGTGCGCGATGAGATCGTGGAAACCAATCGCTTGGCCGCCGAGCTCGAGCAACGGCCCCTTACGGAACAGGAAGTTCAATTGGAATCCCGCTGGCGCGGTGAAGGGGTGCACGGCAGCCGCGGCGAAGGCCATGACCATCTGATTGCCAGGCGCATTGCCGATGCGGCCCGGGAAGAACCCGGCCACATGAGCGTTACCCAGGTCATGGAGGCGGCCGTCTTTGAACTGGCTCAGAACAACAGGGGCAACGTCACATCGAACACCAGGCAAACCTACGGCCAATTCTGTGAAGTCGAGGCGAGTCGCATGCTGCCTGGCGCCGCGCCTGCAGGAGCAATAGGCGAAGCGCAACGCACGCCGCAGACGCCATCCAAGGAGCCCTCACCCACCGACGACCTGTCCGCATTTCTGGACCGCATGCTGAGCGCCGATCACGCCACCTTCAGAAGAATGCAACAGACGTTGGCGGACCTGCCGCCGGGCCGAGAGGTGATCGCAGAGGGCATCGCGGAGGTGAATCGCCAGGAGCAATGGGCTGCGCAGCAACAGGCGCAATCGCAGCAGCAGCCTGCAATGAATGCGCCAGCGATGGTTATGCGCCATTGAACCCATCCACGCGCGGAACAGGCGAGGCAAATAAGAGTGAACGATCAAACCATGCTGGCGTTGGCCAGCAAGATGAGCGCACTGGTTGAAAAGTTCGAGCGCCGATGCGAGCAATCCGGCGCGGAATTGCTGAAGCTTTCCCAACAGGTGCCGGCCGTGGTGCGCCAAGCCGCCAACGAGCAGCTGGGCCGGCTGCCAGCGGCGGTGCTTGCAGATGTTCGCGGCGGGATCGAGCGGCCGGTTTCAGACTATGAACGGCGCCTGCGCGAAGCAGGCGAACAAATCCAGCAGTCTTCTCTTGCCTTGAGCGCGCAGCTACGACGTGCCGAGACGTTGCACCGCCACCTGATCTGGAAGGTTGCAGGCATCACGCTGGGCAGCCTGGTGTTGATGCTGGCGGGCGGTGCTTGGTTGTCGAGTCACTACTACGACGAAATCTCGAAGAACCAGATTTCTGCCGCATTGCTCAAGGCCTACAACGAGGCCGATGTCACGCTGTGCGACGGACACCTGTGTGTCAGGGCGGACAAGTCTGCCAAGCCTCATGGGGAGTATCTGCGCGTCAAACCGCGATGACCGATCGAGGCAAATCGTCGAGGGGCTGAGTGGGTGCCTACCTGAGCGAGATTTGCCGCGCGAACGGAGGTTGCTCAGCCGTTCCTGAACAGGAAGCTGTAAGCGTTCAGCGCAGGCACGCCGCCCAGGTGCGCGTACAGCACCTTCGAACCCGCCGGGAATTCGCCCAGCCGCACCTTCTCGATCATTCCATGCATCGATTTGCCCTCGTACACAGGGTCGGTCAGCATGCCTTCGAGCCGCGCGCAGAGGCGGATCGCTTCCAGCGTGCCTTCGTTGGGCAACCCGTATTCGGGGCCGCCGAAGCGGCGGTCGAGCACCACGTCCTTGTCGGTGATGTCGCGGCCCAGTTCGACCAATTCGGCCGTGCCCTTGGCAATGCGCACGATCTGCTCGAAGGTCTGCTGCGGCTTGGCCGAGGCGTCGATGCCGATCACGCGGTCGGCGCGACCGTCGGCTGCAAAGCCCACCACCATGCCGGCCTGCGTGCTGCCCGTGACCGAGCAGGTCACGATGTAGTCGAACTTGAAACCCAGCTCGGCTTCCTGCTGTCGCACTTCTTCAGCGAAGCCCACGAATCCCAGGCCGCCGCGCGGATGCTCCGAGCACCCGGCTGGAATGGGAAAAGGCTTGCCGCCGCCCTTGCGGACGTCGTTCATGGCCTCTTCCCAGCTCTTGCGAATGCCGATGTCGAAGCCCGCGGCGTCGAGCCGCACGTCGGCACCCATGATGCGTGACATCTCGATGTTGCCGACCCGGTCGTACACCGCGTCGGAATAGTTGACCCAGTTCTCCTGCACCAGCACGCACTTCAGGCCCAGGTGCGCGGCCACCGCGGCCACTTGCCGTGTCTGGTTCGATTGGATGCCGCCGATCGACACCAGCGTGTCGTAGCCGCCTTCGAGCGCCTCGGGAATCAGGTACTCGAGCTTGCGCGTCTTGTTGCCGCCGAAGGCCAGGCCGCTGTTGCAGTCCTCGCGCTTGGCGTAGAGCTCGACCTCGCCGCCCAGATGGGCGCCGAGGCGCTTGAGCGGGTGGATCGGCGTGGGGCCGAAGGTGAGTGCGTAACGGGGAAATTTCTTGAGGTTCATCGATGCTGCTCCAGAAAGGGGTGACATCGATGGTAGGAAGAAGCCCACGAAAGGTGCTTACAAACTTCGGTGGAATTGCGGCGCAAAAAAAGACAAGATCAGGGAATCAGAGATTTTTGAATCGCCAGGACAAAGATGAGCACAACAAAGTTGCGTGCCACCCCGGCACGTGCGGCCGAGCCTGCAGCAGAGCTCGACCGCACCGATCGCGCCATTCTTCGCGCCCTGCAGCGCGATGCCTCGGTGTCGAACGTGGCGCTGGCCGCCAAGGTCAACCTCAGCGCGCCGGCCTGCCTGCGCCGCGTGGAGCGGCTCAAGGCCGCGGGGCTCATCAAGGGCATCGTGGCGCTGCTCGATGCCGACGCGCTCGAGCTCGGCATGCTCGTCATGATCGGCGTGGTGCTCGACCGCTCCACGCCCGACTCCTTCGCCGACTTCGAAAAGGCCGCGCAAAAGGTGTCGGGCTGCCTCGAATGCCACGTGGTCACGGGCGAGTTCGACTACTTCATGCTCGTGCGCACGCGCGACAACGACAGCTTCAACCGGCTGCATGCCGAGCAGCTGCTGTATCTGCCGGGCGTGCGGCAGATCCGGACTTTCGTGGTGCTCAAGCAGGTGCTGTCGACCACGCAATTGCCGATCTAGGGGCGCCCGCAACGGCCCGACCCGTTCCCCTGAGGTACCTGTCAGTGCCGTCCCACAAGGGGGCTCGATAGAATTGCGGCAGTTTTCTCCTGTCTTTCCGCCTTCTTTTTCCCCTATTTCCGCGAGGTATTTTCCATGGCACTCGTCTCGATGCGCGAACTGCTGGATCACGCAGCCGCCAACGGCTACGGCATTCCGGCCTTCAACGTCAACAACCTTGAACAGGTCCAGGCCGTGATGGAGGCGGCCAAGGAAACCGGCGCGCCCGTCATCCTGCAAGCCAGCGCCGGTGCCCGCAAATATGCCGGCGAAGCCTTCATCAAGCACCTGATCCAGGCCGCTATCGAGCAGTACCCGAACATTCCGCTGGTGATGCACCAGGACCACGGCCAGAGCCCGGCTATCTGCCAGGGCGCCATCGACCTCGGCTTTTCCTCGGTGATGATGGATGGCTCGCTGCACGAAGACGGCAAGACGCCGGCCTCCTTCGAATACAACGTGGACGTGACGCGCAAGGTCGTGCAGCTGGCGCACAAGGTCGGCGTTACGGTCGAAGGCGAACTGGGCTGCCTGGGCTCGCTCGAAACCGGCATGGCCGGTGAAGAAGACGGCATTGGCGCCGAAGGCGTGCTCGACCATTCCGCACTGCTCACCGACCCCGAGGAAGCCGCCCAGTTCGTGAAGGCCACGCAACTCGACGCGCTGGCCATTGCCATCGGCACCAGCCACGGCGCCTACAAGTTCACCCGCAAGCCCACGGGCGACATCCTGTCGATTTCGCGCGTGAAGGAAATCCACGCCCGCCTGCCCAACACCCACCTGGTGATGCACGGCTCGTCATCGGTGCCGCAGGACCTGCTAGAAATCATCCGCAAGTACGGCGGCAACATGAAGGAAACCTACGGCGTGCCGGTCGAGGAAATTCAGGAAGCCATCAAGTACGGCGTGCGCAAGATCAACATCGACACCGACATCCGCCTTGCCATGACCGGCGCGGTGCGCAAGTTCCTGGCCGAGAACCCCGAGAAGTTCGACGCCCGCGAATGGCTCAAGCCCGCGCGCGAAGCCGCCAAGCAGATCTGCAAGCAGCGCTACATCGAGTTCGGCTGCGAAGGCCAGGGTGCCAAGATCAAGGGCGAGACGCTGCAGGTGGTCGCAGCCAAGTACGCCAAGGGCGAGCTCGCGCAAGAAGTGGTCTGAAGAAGAAACTTTTTCCGCGATTCGCAGGCCACCGTTCGCGGTGGCTTTTTTCTGCGCGCACAATCCGTTTTTCCCGTCACCCGTTTCCGCACAGCATCGCCTCATGACCACCGTCCACACCTCCTCCATCCAGAGCCTGCCCCTGCTTGCGCGCGGCAAGGTGCGCGACAACTACGCCGTCGGCGAAGACCGCATCCTGATGGTCGCGAGCGACCGGCTCAGCGCCTTCGACGTGATCATGGGCGAGCCGATTCCCGGCAAGGGCGAAATCCTCACGCAAATGGCGCTGTGGTGGTTCGACCGGCTCGGCCAGCTGTGCCCCAACCACCTGACCGGCGAAGCTCCCGAGAGCGTGGTCACCGCCGAAGAAGTGGCGCAGGTCACCGGCCGTTCGATGCTGGTCAAGCGCCTGACGCCGATTCCGGTCGAGGCCGTTGTGCGCGGCTACCTGGCCGGCAGCGGCTGGAAGGAATACCAGGAAAGCCGCTCCGTGTGCGGCGTGCCGCTGCCCGAAGGGCTCACCAACGCGAGCAAGCTGCCGCGCCCGATCTTCACGCCCGCCGCCAAGGCGGCCGCCGGCGAGCACGACGAGAACATCAGCTATGACCGCGTGGTCGAGATCGTCGGCCCCAAGCTGGCGCAGCAGATTCGCGAGACCAGCCTGGAGATCTACGAGACCGCCGCGCAGATCGCTCTCACCAAGGGAATGATCATTGCCGACACCAAGTTCGAGTTTGGCCTGGACGAGGCCGGCACGCTGGTGCTGATGGACGAAGTGCTCACGCCCGACAGTTCGCGTTACTGGCCGGTGGAGGGCTACCAGGCCGCGCTGGCCGCCGGCGCCAATCCGCCGAGCTACGACAAGCAGTTCGTGCGCGACTGGCTCGAAGCCACCAAGATCAACGGCAAGCCCTGGGACAAGACGCCGCCGGCGCCGCGCCTGCCGGCCGAAGTGATCGAGAAGACCGCGGCCAAGTACCGCGAGGCGCTGGAACGCCTCACCGGCTGAAGTAGTTGGCCCCTCGGCTTTTCACTTCGCTTCGCTGCGTGTAATTCGCCACCCCCCGAGGGGGAGGCGCGGCCCGCCTTGGGGCGGCCCGGCGGCGGCCGCATTGGCCTCTCGAGGGCGGCCTCAGCGGCTCGTCGAGTTCAGCGTCGCCACCGTCCGCCCGCTCGCGTCGAGCAGCGCAAGCCGTCCCGGGCCGGCCAGCCGATAGGTGGCGGTGGTCTGCAGCGCCGAGATGAACTGCGCTTCGTTGGCGCCGCGCACCGGGTCCGCGCAGGCCATGCGGGTAGAGGCCAATTGGCCGATGCGCAGCGCGCTGCCGCTGCGCGTGAACGACCCCGACACACGGTTGCAGCCGCCCGATCCGCTGACGCGGCCACTGCTGCGGTCGAACTGGATTTGCGCGTCGCCGCCGGGCGCCACGGGCTCGTTGCCCAGCTGCGCGAGGCGCCACACCGGCCCCTCGATCGGCTCGTCCAGGCTGATGCCGCTGCCGCAACCGGAGAGCACGGCCCCGAGGATGACGGCCGCAAAAACGGGAAGCGCGAGGCGGGCGCGATGGCGGGCGAGGAAACGCATGGCCGGTTTTTCCTTCTTCTCAATTGCAACAAGTTGAATCGCCCGCAATCGTATTCGACGCCGGCCTAGCTGGCCAATGCCGTACCGCCTGCCAGACGGGCGCGAACGCAGGCACGCACGCTGGCCGGCGTGGCCGGGTCGTCAAGGAGCGCGGGCCATTCGGCCCGGGCTTGGCGCACGGTTTCGCGCGCGATGGCCATGAGCCGCGATGGGCGCAGCAGCCCGGCCGTACGCAGCAGTGCTTCCAGCGCGGGCCAGTCGAAGGCGCGCAGGCGCGCGTCGATGGCGCGATTGACGGCGTAGTCGACCGCCGGCACGTCTTCGAAGAACGCCGCCACGCACACCGGGTCGTAGAGCGGCGCCAGCACCGGCGCCACGCCGTCGGGGTAGCGCAATGCCCAGTTCTTCAGGTGGGCGTCGCTGTTGCCGAGCAGGATGAAAGCGACGATGCGCCGCACGCATTCACGCACGTCGACCACCGGGTTGGGCGACAGCCGGTCCAGCACGCGCAGCATGGCGGGCCAGTCGACGTTGAGGCCGCGGCCGTATTTCTGGCGCGGCTCGTACTGCAGCACCTGCGCGAACTCCTCCATGTGGATGCGGCCGCCGTCGGCCGTGCGGTCGAAGCGGCGCACGGCAAGAATCTGTCCGAACGGCACTTGCTCGGGCAAGTCGGCTTCGGTGCGCTCGATCACGCTGGCCTCGGCGCAATCGAGGCCAAGCGCGCCGCACAGGCGATAGCCGGTGTACTCGTTGGCCACCAGGTCGGGGTGGCGCGTGGTCGGCAGCTTGAGGATGAATGAGCCGGCCGCACCGTGCCGCCGCACCACGTAGCGCCGGCCGTCCTGCACGGCAGAGAACTTGGTCACCACGCCTGGAATGGCGGCTGCGTCTTCCACCGGCAGTTCGACGAAACCGGGTTCGAGCACGTCGAGCCCGAGCGCGGTGTGCCAGTGCCGGACCGTGTCGGGAATGCCTTCTGCCGTGGGCACGGGCTCGACCTCGAGCGCGCCCATCAGGTCGTGGCCGGCGGCGGCCAGGAGCTCGAATTCGTCGTCCGCGCTGCAGCCGCGCTGCAAGGCCAGGCGCTCACGGTTGTGGCCTTCGGGCAGGAGGTTCTGGAAATAGCTCGGCCAATGGCCATCGCTGCGCGACACCCGGGCGTCGCGTGCCGACGCCAGGATGGCCCGGGTCGCGGCCTCGTCGGCACCCCGGTAGGCCAGCGAGAGCGTGGGGCGTGCCGGATCGGCGATGTAGGCCTCGTCGAACGACACGCGAAGAATGTCGCCGTACTGCGAGAGATAGCCGATGGCGCGCCGCCCGCCGGCGACCTGTGCATTGCCGCCGGGCGCATGCAGGTACATCCGCAGGTAGCGGATGCCGGTGTTGAACGCGGCGCGGGTGCTCACCGGCCTTCGTCAGCCAAACTCTGTGCGATGGAAGGCGGCGCGCCTGCGCCCGCCGGCTGGCCAAGGAGCCGGCCGCCCGATCGCACGAAGTCCTCGAGTTGCGGGCGCAGCGCGGCGGGCACGGTCATGAGTTCGAGCCCCAGCACGCGTGCCATCTCAAGCAAGGTGGAAAGCCGCGGATCGATCTGGCCGCTCTCGATGCGCTGCACGGTCATGCGCGAAAGACCGGCTTGGGTGGCCAAGGCCTCCTGACTTAGGCCAGCCGCTTTGCGGGCCTTTTCGAGTTCTTCAGTAAGTTGGATCATTAACGTACGCTTTGGCCTCAATTTGAGTAGTAATGATATCTATGTAAGGCTGATCAAGCCAACAAAAAAAGCGACTCACGAGTCGCTTTTTTTTCAAATTGCTCATTGCAATGAGCAATTAGTCGGTCAACTCAATACCACGCTGCTGAGCCGGCGGCGATACGTCGCCACCACCGGATCGTCCGGCGGAATCTGCCCGTCGGCCACCTTCACCTTGGGCGGCTCGATGAGGTCGAGGATCGCGATGTAGGTCTTGCGCGCGAGTTCTTCGTTCCAGCTCTTGTCGCGCATCAATATTTCGAGCAGCTCGTCCATGGCGTCGGTCCAGCGCTGCTCGGCCATCAGCAGGCGGGCGCGGCCAAAACGGGCGTCGAAGTCGCGCTTGCCGGCTGCGATCTTGCTGTCGAAATCGGTGAGCGAGGGCGCGCCCCCGGAGACCGGCGCCGCAAAATCGATGGCGTCCATCCAGCGCTGCAGCGAATCGAAGCGGCGCACCAGCGTGGTCTTGGCGATGACCGGGGCAAAAGCCACCTTGGCGTCGTCGATGCGGCCCTGCTGCAGCAGCAGCTTGATGTAGTCGAAGCGCGCATCGTCGTTGGCCGGGTCGGTGGCCACCGCATGCTGCAGCCGCTCGAGGGCGCCTTCGGTGTCACCCTCGGCCAGCGCTTCCTGGGCCGCGGCTTCCTCGGAGGCGGCCTCGACCTCTTCGGCGCCGGGCACGTGCTTGTCCAGGAATTCGCGGATTTTGTCGGCCGGAATGGCGCCCACGAAGCCGTCGACCGGCTGGCCGTCCTTGAACATCACGCAGAACGGAATGCTGCGCACGCCGAACATCTCCGACAGCTGCGACGAAATCTGCGGCACCTTGTCGGCGTCGAGCTTGGCCAGCGTGAAGCGGCCGGCGTACTCGGTTTCGAGCTTTTCGAGCACCGGGCCGAGCTGTTTGCACGGGCCGCACCATTCGGCCCAGATGTCCAGCAGCACCGGCGTGGCGACCGAGCCTTCGATCAGTTCGGCCTGAAAATTTTCGAGAGTGATGTCGATCATCGGAACCAGCTGGGGGTGAAACGTAAAATTGAAACCATGAACGAAACCATTCAGGTCGGTGTAGTGATGGGCTCGAGCTCCGATTGGGAGACGATGCGCAACGCGGTCGAGATTCTCCAGCAATTCGGAATCAAGCACGAAGCGAAGGTGGTCTCGGCCCACCGGATGCCCGATGCGCTCTTCGCGTACGCCGAAAGCGCCGCCGGGCGCGGGCTCACCGCCATCATCGCGGGCGCGGGCGGCGCGGCGCATCTGCCGGGCATGCTGGCCTCGAAGACCACCGTGCCGGTGCTCGGCGTGCCGGTGGCCAGCCGCCACCTGCAGGGGGTCGATTCGCTCTACAGCATCGTGCAGATGCCCAAGGGCGTTCCGGTGGCGACCTTTGCCATTGGCAATGCGGGAGCGGCCAACGCGGCGCTGTTCGCCGTGGCGATGCTGGCGGTGAACGACTCGGCGCTGCGTGCCCGGCTCGACGCCTTCCGCACCGCGCAAACCGCCGCGGCCGAGGCCATGACGCTGCCGCCGCCTCCCGCGGCGGAGGCGGGCGCCGTCTCGCCTTTTTCGCCGCAAGGCGGGGGTGCCCTGTGAGCAAGAACGACCTTCCCATTCTTCCCGGCGCCACGCTGGGTGTGCTCGGCGGCGGCCAACTGGGCCGCATGTTCGCCCACGCCGCCCAGCGCATGGGCTACTTCACGGCGGTGCTCGACCCCGACGCCGACAGCCCGGCCGGCCGCGTGAGCCATCACCACATCCATACCGACTACGCCGACGTAGACGGCCTTGCGCGGCTCGCGGGCCTGGCCGATGCGGTGACGACGGAGTTCGAGAACGTGCCCGCGCCGTCGCTCGACAAGCTGTCCGTCGCCCGCCCGGTAGCGCCCGACGCGGCCGCCATTGCCATCGCGCAGGACCGCATTGCCGAAAAGGCCCATTTCACGCGCTGCGGCGTGGCCTGCGCGCCGTATGCCGTCATCGAAACGGCGGCGCAGCTGGCCGCCGGCGACGACGGGCTGCTGCCGGGCATTCTGAAGACCGCCCGCCTCGGCTACGACGGCAAGGGCCAGCAGCGCGTTTCCACCCGGGCCGAGCTGATCGACGCCTGGCAGGCCGCGGGCTGCGTGCCGTGCGTGCTCGAAAAGTTGTTGCCGCTCGAATTCGAATGCTCGGTAATCGTGGCGCGCGGCCGCGACGGGCAGATCGTGCACTTTCCGCCCCAGCGCAACCTGCACCGGGGCGGCATCCTGGCCGTGACCGAGGTGCATGCGCAGAACATGCCCAAGACCGTGGCGCAGGCCGCCATCAACTCGGCAAAGAGCATTGCCACGGGGCTCAACTACGTGGGCGTGCTGTGCGTCGAGTTCTTCGTGCTGACCGACGGCTCGCTGGTGGTGAACGAAATGGCGCCTCGGCCGCACAACAGCGGCCACTACACCATGGAAGCCTGCGACGTGTCGCAGTTCGAACTGCAGGTGCGCACTCTGGCAGGCCTGCCGCTGGCCCCGCCGCGCCAGCACAGCCCGGCGGTCATGCTGAACCTGCTCGGCGATTTGTGGTTCACCGCCGAGGGCGGCGACAAGCCGGTGACGCCGCGCTGGAGCGACGTGCTCGCGCTGCCCGGCGCACACCTGCATCTCTACGGCAAGGTCGAACCGCGCCGCGGCCGCAAGATGGGCCACCTGACCTTCACCGGTGCCACGCTCGAAAGCGTGCGCGCCGCGGCATCGCAAGCCGCCACCCTGCTCGGCCTGCCGGCGCTCACGGCGGCCGACTTCGCATGATTCTCGACGGCCAGTCTCCCCAGGCCATTGCCGAGGCCGCGCGCGTGCTGCGCGCGGGCGGGCTGGTCGCATTCCCGACCGAAACCGTTTACGGCCTGGGCGCCGATGCCACCAGCGACATGGCGGTGGCCGGCATCTTCAAGGCCAAGGGGAGGCCTTCGGACCATCCGCTGATCGTTCATGTGGCGGCGGGCATCAAGGGCACCGAGGCGCTGTCGCGCTTCGCGCAGCCGCTTCCGCCCTTCGCGCAGAAGCTGGTGCAGGCCTTCTGGCCCGGCCCGCTGACGCTGATTGTCACGCGCCAGCCCGGCGTCGCGGCCGCGGCGGCGGGCGGGCAGGACACCATCGGCTTGCGCTGCCCCTCGCATCCGGTGGCGCAGGCGCTGCTCGAAGCCTGTGCCGAACAGGGCGTTCCCGGCCTTGCCGGGCCCAGCGCCAACCGGTTCGGCCGCGTGAGCCCGACCACCGCGCAGCATGTGTTCGACGAATTCGGCGATTCGCTGCCGGTGGTCGATGGCGGCGCCTGCGAGGTGGGCATTGAATCGACCATCATCGACTGCAGCCGCGGCGCGCCCGTGCTGCTGCGGCCGGGCCTGATCACGCGCGCGCAGGTCGAGGCGGCGCTCGGCGAACGCCTGAGCGACCGAGAGGTGCTCGAAACGCCAGACCCGCGCGCTCCGGGCACGCTGGAGGCGCACTACGCCCCAAATGCCAAGCTGCGATTGATGGACGCCAAGGCCATCCAGACCGGCCTCGACGTGCTCGGCGCGGGCGCCGCGAACATCGCGGTGTGGACACGCACCGGAGTGCGCAGCCATTCGCAGCGCGTGCTGCAGCGGCGCATGCCCGACGACGCGGCGGCCAGCGCGCACCAGCTCTTCGCGGTGCTGCGCGAGTTCGACGCGCAGGGCGTCAAGCTGATCTGGGTCGAGACCCCGCCGGACACGCCCGAATGGGAAGGCGTACGCGACCGCCTTCAACGAGCGTCGATGGGCTAACCAAGGGCTAGCCGCCGGCGGCCAGCACGCCCTGGAAGAAGCCGCGCGCTGAAGCCAGGCAGAACGGCGGCGCCAGCGTGCCGTGATAGGCCAGGGTGACCGCTCGCGCCTTGTCGGCGTCACTGCCCGGACTGTTCTGAGCCAGGGTGCTCTTGGCTTGCGCAAAGCCCGCGCGGGCAGCGGAATAGGCATCGGTGGTGGCGTTGTCTTCAAGGTCGACCACGGTCAGCGCGGCGGCGGGCATGCCGCGGGCGCGGAAGTAGCCGGCGGTTGCGCGAGTGCTCAGGAAGTTGACGGTCGGGTCGTTGGCGCCGCCGCACATGAGCACCGGCCGGGTCGGCAGCCAGTTGCGCAGATCGTTGGCGCGCGCCGCCTTTCTAAAGCCCACGGCCGGCCGGCAATCGAGCGGAGAAGTCGTGCTGAGCGAGGCGGCCGTGGGGGGCAGCGCGTTGCCGGGGCAGGGGTTCGCCTGGATGTCGCTGGCCGCCTGCGTCAGGTAGCTCTGGCGGATCAGGTTGTTGGCGCCATAGAAGATCGACAGGTCGGGGCTCACCGGCCCCGGCGTGGCGCCCGCCGGAAAGAGCGCCAGCTGCGGCAGCTTTCCATTGGCAAAAAGCGTGGTGATCGGCGTCAGGCTCGGCAGCAGGGTGTCGATGCCGGCGGCGTATTGCGATTCGTAGATGTCGCTGGTGCTTCCGTACACGTCGCCGAACTGCTGCTGCCAGCTGGCAGAGAGCAGCGGCACGAAGAGCGTGCTGCCCAGCGCCGGCCAGCCCTGGAAGGTGTAGTCCGCCAGCAGGCCGATGGCCGATGGAGCCGAAAGCGGCGCCGAAGCGGTCACCGCCTTGCCCGTGGCCTGCATCTCGCGGTGCGCCGCCATGGCCACGTAGCCGCCCTGCGAATAGCCGGTGATCAGCAGCGATCCCGCATCGGTCACGTTGATGCCCGAGAAGGTCTTGCGCGCCGCGGTGAGCGCATCGACCATGTCCTTGCCTTGCTGGTCGCCGTTCAGGTACGGGTGATAGGGCAGCGTCGACTTGTCGTAGCCCGCGTAGTTGGGTGCCACCACGAGGTAGCCCTGCGCCGCGAACATGGCGGCAACCAAAAGGCCTTCGCCCGCCGCGGGCTGGCCGGCTTCGGTCCACTTGGCCATGTTGAAGTTGCGCGCGGCGGTGGTGCCGTGGGCATACAGGACCACCGGCCGCGCGCCGTTGCAGGCCACGTCCGCGCCCGAGGGCACCATGACCGCGGCCGTGGCGTTGGTGGCTTCGTTCTTGCCGCCGATGGTGCGGTATTCGAGATAGCGCGTTTCGATGCCGCACTTGGGCGTGCCGGTCACCTGAAGCAGCGCCCTGCCCGAAGCATCGGCCTCGAGCAGCGACCTGAACTGGTCGGCGGTCAACTTCGACGCCTGTTCAGGCGGGTTCGTGACGACAGACCCCCGGCCTGTATCCGCCGTGGGCGGGGGAAGGCCGATCCCGATGCCGCCTCCGCCACCACCGCCGCCTCCTCCGCCACAGGCCGCCAGCAGCATCGCGGCGCCCGCGAGCGCCGCCGATGCCGCCCTTCTTTGCATCGAGAGGCGGGAAGATGGTTGCGGTGTCTTCAAGGCGTTTCTCCTGTGTTGCACGGGGGTCGAATCGAACGGGCGTCCGATTCTGTGCAGCGCCCCTGCCACGCGCAAGCGGCTATCACCTACAGAAGTTTTCAGTACACGGTGCGGCAGGCAGGCGACCAGGCGCCTAGTTGTCCTGGTAAGCCCAGTCGACCAGCGCATCGAACGCCGCGCGCGCCGCACCCGCGTTCTCGCCGTTGGCAATGGCCACCAGCACGTAGCGCCGCCCGCTCGCGCCATGCACGTAGCCGGCCACGCCCGAAGAGTCGCGCAGCGTGCCGGTCTTCAGGTGCGCCGCGCCGCCCGAGCGCAGGGCGCGCCGCCTGAGCGTGCCGTCCACGCCCGAGGCGGGCAGCGACGACACCAGCTCCGGCATGACCGGCGAGCGCCACGCCACCTGCAGCATCTTGCCGAGCGCTGCGGCGCTGATGCGCTCTTCGCGCGACAGGCCCGAGCCGTTGTCGAACACCGGCTGCCCCTCGCCCGTGCCGATGCGGTCGCGCCACCACTGGCCCAGCGCGTTGCGCGAAGCCTCGAACGTGCCGCGGTTCTTCTGTGTGAGGCCGAGCGTGAGGAACACCTGCTGCGCCATCACGTTGTTGCTGTACTTGTTGATGTCGCGGATCACCTCCGCCAGCGGCGGCGAGCCGAACTCGAACACCGGCTTCAGGCCCGGCGGTACCCGGCCGTCGCGCATCTGCCCGCCGACGCGGCCGCCCATCTCGGCCCACATGCCGCCAATGGCGCGCAGGCCGTAGGTGCGCGGGTCGGCATAGGCCACGGCCCAGCTTTTCTCGCCGCAGGCCGCCGGAAGGCCGCCGTTGAAGCGGATGCGGTTGGGGTCGCTGAAGTCGGGCCGGATTGCCGTGCGCCAGTCGCCGCATTCGCCGGGCGCCAGCGCAATCGTGGGCTGCATGGAAACACTGGCGAGCGGGGGCTCGTAGTTGATGCGCGCCAGCTGCCCGCCGCGTTCGGGCGTGAAGGTCATGTTGACCGACTTGAAGTTGACCAGCAGCGCGTCGGGCGAAGCGTTGTAGGGCCGCAGCGGCTCGCCGTCGAAGGCGGCCGGGTCGTTCTCGGCCGTGTTCTCGAAGGTGCTGCGGTCGAGCACGATGTCGCCGCTCACGGTGGTAATGCCCAGGCCCTGCACGCGGCGCAGCAGCAGCCACACGCGTTCCAGCACCAGCTTGGGATCGCCCTGGCCCTTGATGTAAAGGTTGCCATTGAGCACGCCGTTGCTCACCGTGCCGTCGACGTAGACCGGCGTGTTCCAGCTGTAGGCCGGGCCGAGCAGGTCGAGCGCCGCGTAGGTGGTCACCACCTTCATGATCGATGCGGGGTTCACCGGCACCTGCGAACGCCAGGCCAGGCGCGGCGGGCGCACGCCGTCGGCGTCGGCCACCAGCATGGTTACCGAATCGCGCGGTACCTTGGCGCGCGCGAGGGCCGTCTCTACTTCGGTTGGAAAAGCTTGCTGCGCGTAGGCGCCGGAGGCGAAAAGCGTAACGAGGGACAGCGCGCCAACGGGCCGGAGGAAGGAGAGACGAGGAAGAACCATCGGCCGATTATCTCGGCGGAAAAACATGCAGCTGTGCGTGGTACAGCAGCATGACCGTCTTGGCATCGGCAATGCGCCCGTCCGCCACCATGGCCAGCGCCTCGCCGATGCCGAGTTCGAGCACCTCGATGTCCTCGCCCTCGTCGGCCAGGCCGCCGCCGTTGCCCACGCGCATCGAAGGCTCGTACTCGGCAATGAAGAAGTGCAGCTTCTCGGTCACCGAGCCCGGGCTCATGAAGGCTTCGAGGATCTTCTGCACCGCGCCGAGCCGGTAGCCCAGTTCTTCTTCCACCTCGGCGCGAATGCGTTCCTCGGGCGCCGCGTTGTCCAGCAGGCCGGCGGCCGCTTCGATCAACAGGTCGTCGTGGCCGTTGACGAACGCGGGGTAGCGGAACTGCCGCGTCAGCAGCACCGTGCGCCGCGCCAGGTTGTAGGGCAGCAGCGTGGCGCCGTTGCCCCGGTCATAGGTTTCGCGGTGCATGCGCTGCCACTTGCCGTCGTTGCGCCGCCAGTCGAAGGCAGTGGTCTTCAGCGTGTACCAGTTGTCTGAAAGCAGGGTGGCTTCGTGCACCCGAACGCGGTCTTGAAGGGTCATGGCCCAAAGCTTATGCGTAAATTCGTGCATAAACAAGAAAATTCGTGCAATTTTCGATCTCGCCGGATACGATCGGACGATGCTCACCCGTCAGCGCAAACAACACATCCTCTCGGTCCTGCAGCGCGACGGCAATGTCGTCGCGAAGTCGCTCAGCGAGGAGCTCGCGCTGTCCGAAGACACCATTCGCCGCGACCTGCGCGAGCTTGCCGCCGAGGGCCTGCTGCAGCGCGTCCACGGCGGTGCGCTGCCGCTCGCCAGGGCCGAGGCCGACTTTGCGGGCCGCCTGCAGCTCGCAACCGCCGAGAAGGTGGCCATCGGCCGCGCCGCCGCACGCATGGTGCGGCCGGGCCAGGTGGTGTTCATCGACGGCGGCACCACGGCCGTGCAAATGGCGCGGCACCTGCCCGAAAGCCTGCGTGCCTCCGTGGTGACGCACAGCCCCTCGGTGGCGGTCGAATTGGCCGGGCACTCCGGCATTGAGGTGGTGCTGATCGGCGGGCGGCTTTTCAGGCATTCGATGGTGGCGGTGGGCGCCGCGGCCATGGACGCCATCTCGCGCATCCATGCCGACACCTTCTTCATGGGCGTGACCGGCGTGCAGGCCGAGGCCGGGCTGACCACCGGCGATGACGAGGAGGCCGCGATCAAGCGCGCGCTGATGGCGGCTGCTGCCGAGACGGTGGTGCTGGCCTCTTCGGAAAAAATCGGTGCCGCCTCGGCCTGGGTGATCAACCCGGTTTCCGCCGCCACCAGCCTCCTGGTGTCGCCGGAGGCGCCGGCCCCGGCGCTGGGGGCGCTGCGCAAGGCGGGGCTGGCCATCTTGCGCAGCGACGGCGGCTGATTCGCCCCTGGCCGGCGGGGCGACGGCGGGCCCTCGATAATCGGGGAATGCCTGCCACGCCCCGTTTTTCGCCCCGCACGCTCGGCATCGGCGCGGCCGTGGTCACCGTGCTGGTCTGGACCGCCTTCATCGTCATCGCCCGGGCCTCGGCCGGCCGTTCGCTCACGCCATTCGACCTGGCCCTGGCGCGCATCTGCGGCGCCAGCATGGTGCTGGTTCCGTGGGGGGCGTGGCTGGTCATGAAGAGCCGCCGCGAGCAACAGGGAGGCACGGCCTCCTCGCTGTTCGGGCTTTCGCCTCTTTCTTTGCGGGTGACCGCCACCGCCGGCGTCTTCGGCGGCCTCGCCTACGCCATGCTCGCGTACAGCGGCTTCTTCTTTGCGCCCGCGGGCCATGCCGCGGTGCTGATGCCGGGCAGCCTGCCGCTGTGGACCACGCTGCTCGCCGCCCTGGTGCTGCGCGACCGCATCACGCCGGCCCGCGCTTTCGGCTTGGCGCTGATCGTTGCCGGCGACCTCATGGTCGGCGGGCGCAGCCTGCTGCACGCCTTCGAGGGCGGCGAGGTCTGGAAGGGCGACCTGCTTTTCATGGGCGCGGCCTTCTGCTGGGCCTGCTACAGCGTGGTGGCACGCCGCCATGGGCTCGACGCGGTGCGCGCGACCATCGCCATCACCGTGTTCGCGCTGCTGACCTATGTGCCGGTGTACAGCCTGCTGGTGGCGGGCGGCGCGGTCGTGAGCCACATCGGCTCCGCGCCGTGGGGCGAGGTGGCGTTCCAGATGCTGTTCCAGGGCATTGGCTCGGTGGTGATCTCGGGCATTACCTTCACGAAGATGATTCAATATTTCGGGCCCGTGCGCAGCACCATGATCACTGCGCTGGTGCCCGGCCTCTCGGCCTTCGGCGCGGTGATCTGGCTCGACGAGCCGTTGTACTGGAACCTGGTTGCCGGCCTGCTGCTGGTGACCGCCGGCATCCTGTTCGGCGTGCAGAAAGCCGCTGCGGGCCGCGCAGCCGCAGTGCCCGCGATTCCGGCCGCCGCAGCCATGGGGCGCCGCGATGCATAAGCTCCTGGCCTTCGACACCAGTACCGAACACCTGTCGGTAGCGGTGCGCCACGGCGAGCGCCTTTTCACGCACAGCGGCGCCGGCGGCGCGCAGGCGTCGAGCACGCTGATTCCGCTCATCCTGCAATTGCTGGCCGAGGCCGGGCTCGAACTGGCCGCGCTCGACGCCATTGCCTTCGGCCGCGGGCCGGGTTCCTTCACGGGCTTGCGCACCGCCTGCTCGGTGGCGCAGGGCCTGGCCTTCGGCTCCGGTGTGCGGTTGCTGCCAGTCGACACGCTGCTGGCCGTGGCCGAGGAAGCGCGCCATGCCTTCGGCGCCCGCCAGGTGGTTGCGGTGCTCGATGCGCGCATGGACCAGCTCTATGCCGCCCGCTACGACTTCGAAGGCGGGGGCGAACTCGGTGCGTTGCAAGGCCGGGACGACGAGCCGCTGCTGCTGGCCCCCGAGGCGCTCGAAGTGCCCGCCGGATGGGCGCTCGCCGGCAACGCCTTTACCGCCTACGGCCCGCGCCTGGCGCCCGCCGCGGCGCGCCACGAGGTGCTGCCGACCGCCACCGCCATGCTCCGGCTCGCACCGGCACTGCTGGCCGCCGGGCGCACGGTGGATGCGGCACATGCCTGGCCGCTCTATGTTCGCGATAAAGTGGCGCAAACCACGGAAGAGCGTGCCGCCATCAAAGCGGCCGCGGTTGCGATTTCACCGGTGACCAACCCATGAGTGCCGTTCTTCAGCCCGTCGAAGCCCGACTCGAACCGCTCACCATCGAGCGGCTCGAGGCTGTGTGCGCGGTGGAGCAGACGGCCTACAGCCATCCCTGGACACGCGGGAACTTCATCGATTCCATGGCCGTTGGCTACCACTGCCAGTGCCTGCTCGCGCCGGTGTCGCTGCCGAACCTGGCCACGCCGGTTACCAGCCTCGGCGAAACGCTGATCGGCTATTACGTCGCCATGAAAGGCGTCGACGAGGTGCATCTGCTCAATATCACCGTGGCGCCGGCTTTCCAGCGCCAGGGCTGGGCGCCGTTGATGCTCGAGGCGCTGACCGGGTGGTCGCGCGGCGAAGGCGCGCAGTGGCTGTGGCTCGAGGTGCGCGAAAGCAACCAGCGCGCGCTCGACATCTATGTGCGCCAGGGTTTCCGCAGCGTCGGCGTGCGCAAGGGCTACTACCCGGCGCACGAAGGCAAGCGCGAAGACGCCGTCGTCATGAGCCTGAGATTGAACGAAACAGGCTCCGCCTGGGGAGCCCTGCGATGAGTGCGGTACAGACATTGAAGCTCGATGCGCGCCAGCGCGCGATGCTCGACGAGATGGGGGTGAAGGTCTGGTGGCCGATGCCCGAGGTCGTCGAGGCGGCCCCCGTCGTTGCAGCGGCGCAAGCAGTGACGGCGGAGCCGCCGCCTGCCGATGCACGCGAGCCGTACGCCGCCGAAACGCCGGTGGTGCCCATGGCCCCGCCTGCGCATGCACCGGCCGCGCGGCCCGCCATGGCACAGCCGCCGGCGGCACGCCCAGTTGCTGCAGCACCGCTCGCCCATGGCGCCGCCGTGCTGGTCGAAATGCCGCGCCGCCTGTACGCCGACGCCGGAACCGGACCGGCCCAAGGCGGCTGGCTGGTCGTGGCCGACATGCCGCCCGAGGCCGACGGTCGCCACGGAGAGCCCTTTGCGGGTGACGCCGGCAAGCTGCTCGACAACATGCTGCGCGCCCTCAAGCTGCATGATGGCAAGACGCCGGTGCACCTGATGCGAACGCACCGCGGCGTGGCCGCCGGCCAGCCCGGCAGCCCGCGTCCCATGGCCGAGGCTTTCGAGGAACATGCCGCCGCGCTGGCGCCCAGCATGGTGCTCGCCATGGGGCCGCTGGCCGCCCAAAGCCTGATGCAAAGCACCGACCCGCTCGGCAAGCTGCGCGGCCGCGTCGTGCCGCTGCACTCGGTCAACGGCGTGCCGGTGGTGGCCACTTACCACCCGGCGTACCTGCTGCGAAACCCCGCCGACAAGGCGCGCGCCTGGGCCGACCTGTGCCTGGCGGCCGACCAGCAAACGCCGTCGAATTAAGCGGCGGCCCGCGGGTCCTTAAAATCGGGCCCCATGACTTTCCTCGACAAGCTGGCCGCCGCACAGCAAAAAAACGGTTCGTTGCTCTGCGTGGGGCTCGATCCGGAGCCAGCCAAGTTCCCGGGGCAACTCAAGGGCGACGCCAGCCGCATCTATGACTTCTGCGCGCGCATCGTCGATGCGACCGCCGACCTGGTCATCGCCTTCAAGCCGCAGATTGCCTATTTCGCGGCCCACCGCGCCGAAGCCCAGCTGGAGCAACTGATGGAACACATGCGCCGCAATGCGCCCCATGTGCCCGTCATCCTGGACGCCAAGCGCGGCGACATCGGCTCCACCGCCGAGCAGTACGCCATCGAGGCCTTCGAGCGCTATGGCGCCGATGCGGTAACGCTGTCGCCCTTCATGGGCTTCGACTCGGTGGCGCCGTACCTCAAGCACGAGGGCAAGGGCGCCTTCCTGCTGTGCCGAACCAGCAACCCCGGTGGCTCCGACCTGCAGGGCCAGCGCCTGGCGGACATCGAGGGCCAGCCCTTCCTCTACGAGCACGTTGCCAAGCTCGCGCAAGGCCCGTGGAACCTCAATGGGCAGCTCGGCCTCGTGGTGGGCGCCACCTACCCGGCCGAGATCGAACGCGTGCGCGAACTCGCGCCCACGGTGCCGCTGCTGATTCCGGGCGTCGGCGCCCAGGGCGGCGATGCGGTGGCCACGGTGCGCGCGGGCTGGCGCGCCGATGCACCGATCATCGTGAACTCGTCGCGCGCCATCATCTACGCCTCGTCGGGCGACGACTTTGCGACCGCGGCGAAGAACGCCGCACGCACCACGCGCGATGCACTCGAAGCCGCAAAGCCCTGAACCTTAAGGTTCAGGCTCTGCGAAGGCGTGTAAAGGCTTCGAACTCCCAGTTCCGCATGCCCAGCAGCAGCGTGTAGCCCTCCCGGTCCTTGGCCGAGAGCTTCTGGTCCGTCTGGTGCTGCTGCGCGAAGTCTTGCGCCACGCGCTGCAGGCGCTCCAAAAACGCGGGCGCCAATGAGCGGCTGATCTGCCCGTGCACCAGCAGCAGCCCCTCGGCCGGGCCGTCGAAGCCGCCCGCGTAATAGTCGAGCACCACGTTCTCGCGAAAGAACTCCATCACCGGGCCGTGCGGCCGCCAACGGAAGGTCTTGGCAAGCTTCAGCCGGTAGCGGTTCAGCGGCCGCAGCTCGATGATGCCGATTCGGTCCAGCTGCGCCAGGCAGCCGATGCACTCGGCCTCGCTGATCCGGTAGGCCGCCACGATCTGCTCCAGCGTCCACTGGCTCAGCACGCTGATGGCCACCAGCAGCAGCTTCTTGTCCTTGACCACCGCCCTTTCCTGCTCCTGCGTGAGCTCCTTCAACAGCGGCTGCGCGTCGGCAACGCGGCGGGCCAGCTCGGCAAAGTCGATCTTGAGCGCGCGGCAGATCGCGTCGACGCGCGACAGCGGCATGTCGCTCTTGGCCAGCATGCGCTTGACGCTGGATTCCGCCATGTCGAGCGACCGCGCCAGGTCCGCATAGGTCATGCGGGCGCTCTTGAGCTCGTTCTTGAGGGCTTGGACAAGGTCGACGGTGGTGCTCATGAAAGGTGGCTTGTGCGAAGAGGGGTATCGAAAAAGGATACCGAAAGGTGTGAATTAATGCCTCGTATCGATTCTCGATGCCTCCAGAGAGACTGGCAACTAAATTCCGCGGCTCGTACCACCCAACCAACGAGGCCCGCCATGTTCCTGCCCACTCTCAGCCGCCGCGAACGCGGGCTGCTCTTCACCTTTGCGCTGCTTGCGCTGGTGGCTCTGTTCGGCCCCGCGCTGCCCGCGGCCGACGTGGCAATTGCCTCGGTGTTTGCCGACAACCGCACCTGGCACGGCCTGCCCAATGCGATGGACGTGCTGAGCAACCTGCCTTTCCTGCTGATCGGCTGCTGGGGCCTGTACCGGCTCAACCGGATCGACCGGGCCCATCAACAGGCGCTGGCGCAATTTCCGCTGGTACCGCCAGCCAGCGATCCGCCGGACAACACGTTGGACTGCGCCTGGCTGTTCTTCGCCGGACTGATCGCCACCGCGGCGGGCTCGGCCTTCTATCACCTGCTGCCGGACGCACCCCGCCTTGCGGCCGACCGCGCCGGCATGGCCGTGGCTTTTGCGGGGCTGATCGGCATTGCGGTCTGCGAGCGCGTGAGCCAGCGTGCCGGCTGGCCTGCGGCCTGGTTCGTGCTGACGACGGGGTTGCTTGCGGCCGAGGTGGTCCAGGAGACCGGCAACGTCCTGCCCTGGGCCCTCGTTCAGTTCGGCGGCATGGCGCTGGTGCTGACGCTCGCGCTGGCTACGCCGATGCGCGGCGCGGTCGGCCTCAAGCTGGGCTGGGTGATCTTCTTCTACGCGGTGGCCAAGGCTTTCGAGCTGGCGGACCACCAGATCTATGAAGCGTCCGGGCAACTGATTTCCGGCCACAGCCTCAAGCACCTGGTGGCGGCGCTGGCGGGCCTGCCGGTACTGGCGGCGCTCAGGAAGCTCGACGTGAGCTGGCGCGGCACCCTGCTGCGGCACAATCCCGACGCAGCCGCCCTGACGGCCTGAGGATGACCTGGACTCGCCCCCAGTCTTCGCGCACTTCGTGTCGCTGCGCCAACCCCCTACCGGGGGCAACACCTGCGGCCCGGCAGAGCCGGTTCCGCGGTGTTCCACGAAGAAGCGGGGACAGTGTGTAGATAACAAGAGGAGATGTTCCGAATGACAACCCCCGCCGCTGCTGCGACTGCCGCCACCGCGCCCCACGAGGCGAACGCGCACGCCAACCAGTTCGCGCTTCTCAAGCAGCGGCGCTTCGCGCCGTTCTTCTGGACGCAGTTCGCGGGCGCGGCGAACGACAACCTCTTCAAGTTCGCCTTCACCGTCATGGTGACCTACCAGCTGCAGCTGAGCTGGATGCCGCCAGCCATGGCGGGCCTGGTGATCGGGGCGCTGTTCATCCTGCCGTTTCTGCTGTTCTCCGCCACGGCGGGGCAGCTCACCGACAAGTTCGACAAGACGAAGATCATCCGCTTCGTGAAGAACTTCGAAATCGCGATCATGCTGATTGCGACCTGGGGCTTCATGCGCGCGGATGCGGTGGTGCTGCTGGGCTGCGTGTTCCTCATGGGCCTGCATTCCACGCTGTTCGGGCCGGTCAAGTTCGCCTACCTGCCGCAGGTGCTCGACTCGCGCGAGCTCACGGGCGGCAACGGCATGGTCGAGATGGGCACCTTCGTCGCCATCCTGCTCGGGCAGGTGGCGGGCGGGTTGCTGGTGGCGTTGCCGCAAATCGGCCACGCCACGGTGGCGGCGGCCTGCGTGCTGCTGGCACTGGTGGGGCGCGGCGTGGCGCAGGCCATTCCGCAGGCACCGGCCACCGACCCGGGGCTGGTGATCAACTGGAATCCGTTCAGCGAGACGTGGCGCAACCTCAAGCTCGCGCACGGCAACATCGTGGTGTTCCGCTCGCTGCTGGGCATTTCGTGGATGTGGTTTTTCGGCGCGGTCTTTCTGAGCCAGTTCCCCAGCTTTGCGAAGGAGGTGCTGCACGGCGACGAGCAGGTGGCCTCGCTGCTGCTGGTGGTGTTCTCGGTGGGCATTGGCGTGGGCTCGCTGCTGTGCGAAACGCTGAGCCGCCGGCAGGTCGAAATCGGCCTGGTGCCGCTGGGCGCCATCGGCATGAGCGTGTTTGCCATCGATCTGTACTTTGCATCGCGCGGTCTGCCGCCCGCACCCGCGGCGGCGGGTGCTCTTGCCGCCTCGGCGGTCATGGGGCTCGGCGCCTTTGTGAGCCAGGCCGCGCACTGGCGCGTGATGGCCGACCTGGCGCTGCTGTCGCTCTTTGCGGGGCTGTACAGCGTGCCGATGTACGCGCTGATCCAGCTGCGTAGCCAGCCCACGCACCGCGCGCGGATCATTGCGGCCAACAACATCCTCAACGCGCTGTTCATGATCGGAAGTTCGGTGCTCGCGGGCGCATTGCTCGGCACCGGCTTCACCATTCCGCAGATCTTCCTGTTCACCGGCATTGCCAACGCGGTGGTGGCGTTCTACATCTTCATGCTGGTGCCCGAGTACCTGCTGCGCTTCATCGCGTGGATGCTGTCGCACTTCGTCTACCGCTTCGAGATCAAGGGCGACGAGCACATTCCGACCGAAGGCGCGGCGGTGCTGGTGTGCAACCACGTGAGCTTCATCGATGCCATCCTGCTGATGGCGGCGAGCCCGCGGCCCATCCGCTTCATCATGGACCACCGGATCTTCAAGGTGCCGGTGCTCGGCTGGCTGTTCAAGCTGGCCAAGGCCATTCCGATTGCGTCGCAGAAGGAAGACCCCGCCGCCTATGAAGCCGCCTTTGCCCGCGCACTGCAGGTGCTGCGCGAGGGCGACCTGCTGGCGATCTTTCCCGAAGGCGCCATCACCCGCGACGGCCAGCTGCAGCCGTTCAAGGGTGGCGTGATGAAGATCATCGAAAGCGCGCGCGCCGAAGGCATCGAGCCGCCGGTGATTCCCATGGCGCTGACCAACCTCTGGGGCTCGTACTTCAGCCGCATCGAATTGCGCGGCGGCCAGAACGTGGCCATGGCCAAACCGTTTCGCCGCGGCTTCTTCAGCCGCGTGGGGCTGAACGTCGGCCCCGCGGTGCCGCCGCTCGAAGTGCAGCCCGAGGCGCTGCAGCAGCGCGTGAGCGGATTGCTGGCAGCCTGACGCCCGGAGGCACGGCTCGCCGGCGCGAAAGGCGCCGAAAAGTATCTTTCCGGGATACCAGTAGCGGCTCAAACCAGAACTGGTCGAAGCATTTGATCCTCGCGGAGCGGGGGCGAACCATCATTCGCCCACCTTCACTACGCCGCGAGGCATTCATGCAAACCATCTCATCCTCCACCGTTTCGATCCAGCGCGATACGCGGGCCTGGCAGCTGCAGGTCTGGGCCTCTTTCGCAGTCGCCGTGTTCCTGTGCGCCACCGGCTTGAGCTGGCTGCCGGGCGAGGCGCTGGACCGTGCGTTCATGGTGATGGGCTATGTGTTCTGCCTGAGCACCGCCTTCATGCTCGCCAAGTTCATCCGCGACAACCAGCACGCGGACGCCGGCGGCAGCGCAAGCCGCGACGTGCCGATGTGGCGCCTGGTGGTCTGGGGCAGCTTCTTCACGGCCATGGGCCTGACCGGCTGGGGCCTGGTGCGCATGGAGATCAACGATGCCTACAAGGCCTTCCTGGGCGTGAGCTGGCTGTTCCTGATCAGCTCGGCCTTTACGCTGGCCAAGACGCTGCGCGACCGCCACGAAGCCGACCTTGTCGAAGCGCGCCTGCAAGGCCGCCGTGCCGCCCGCCAGGAAGCGGCCGCCGTCGGCTCGGCCGAATGAGCGCCGCTCTCTCGCCTTGCTTTGACCTACGCCTCAACCAACGAAAGACCGTCATGAAAAAGTCGATTGCTGCTCTTCTTGTCGCTGCCTGCACCGCGTTCGCCGGCGCCGCGCTTCCCCTTCATGCCCAGGCCCAGAACCACGCTTCCGAGGCCTCGGCCGCGCTCTCGCTGCTGCCGGTGGCGTCGGTGGTGGGAGCCGCATCCGCCGTGGGAGCTTCCGCCACGGCGGTAGTCGCGGTGCCGGCCGCGCTCTCGGTGGGCGGCTCGGTGCTCACCGTGGTGGCGGTCGAGGCTTCGGCCGACGGCACCGTCTATGTGCTGGAGCGCGCTTCGGATGGCGCGCGCGCCAGCGTCAAGGTCATGGGCCGCGCCGCGAACGGCGTGTCCGCCTCGGTCGGCACGGGCGTGCTGGTCAGCGTGATCGGCACCGGCATCGTGTTGTCGGCTGCGGGCGAGGTGCTGGCCTTTGTGCCCAACGCCATCGGCCGCGCGCTGTTGCACAACGAGAGGCTGTCATGAAACGCGCTCTCGTCCAGGCGCTCTTTCCGGCGCTCCTGGCGCTTGCAACGGCCCTGCCGCTGCAAGCGCAGGCCGGCCGTTCCTGCGAGCAGGCCAAGCCGACCGCCGAGTTGATCGTCAAGGGCATGCAGTTGGCCGAGCGCACCTCGGAGCAGCTGGATGCGAGCGGCGCCCGAGTCGTGCTGCTGGCCCGGGCCGGGCAAGATCTGGGCAAGTACGGCCTACGCTATTCGCACCTGGGCATCGCCTACAAGACCGAGCAAGGCCCGTGGCGCGTGGTGCACAAGCTCAACCAGTGCGGCACGGCCGTGGCCGCGGTCTACCGGCAGGGGCTTGGCGAGTTCTTTCTTGACGACCTCTGGCGCTACGAGGCGGCCTGGGTGGTGCCGACTCCGCAGGTGCAGGCGCAGTTGCTGGCCGCGCTGCAAGAGCCGCCGCCCCGCATCGTGCGGCTGAACGTGGCGCCCTACAGCATCGTGAGCTACGTCTGGGGGCAGAAGTACCAGCAGTCGAACCAGTGGGCCGTCGAGACGCTGGCCGCGGCCATGGAGCCGGCCACCATCGGCAGCCGCGGGCAGGCGCAGGCGTGGATGCAGTTCAAAGGCTACGAACCGACGACACTGCGGCTCGGTCCGCTCACTCGCCTGGGCGGCCGCGTCGGGTCGGCCAACGTGGCCTTCGATGATCATCCGAACGACAAGCGGTTTGCGGACCGCATCGAAACGGTCACGGTCGATTCGGTGTTCGCATGGCTGCCGCGCGCGGGGCTGGGTGCGGCGCCGGTGGCTTTCAAGCTGTAGTTGCAACGGGAGCGTGCGCGCTTCAGAAGAAAAAAAGAGGAAAAAGAGAAATGAGCAAGTCATTGCGTCTGTCCGAGAAGTGGTTTCGCCGCGGCCTGTGGCTGGTGGCCCTGGTGTTCGCGAGTTTCCTGATCGGGCTTGGCGGCACTGTCGTGGGCGACCTGCCGCGGGTCGAGCGGGCGCTCGAACTCGACGACTTCATCGACCGCGCCGCGGCAGCGCCGTTGCGCGAGACGATCAAGGCGGCGGAAAAGACCGAACTGGCCGCGTCGCGGGAGCTAGAGCAGATCAGCCTGCAGCTCAGTGCCGCGCAGCAGGCCAGCGCCAACGCACGCGAAACCTTCGGCAACTGGATTGCCACCCGGCGTGCCACCGCGCAGCCCGACCAGGACCCGGAGCTCATCGCGCGCACCAAGGCGCTCGACGCGCTCAAGAACAAGGAAGACGCCGTGCAGCGCAAGGTGGATGCGCAGCACCAGATCGTGATCGACGCGCGGCAGGGCGAGCAGCGTGCCCGCGAATCGCTCGCGGTGCTGGAGCGCGACGCCCAGGACAAGCTGGACGCCGAGTACCGCCGCGTGGAACTGCGCGTGTTCGGCTACAGGCTTGCGCTCACGCTGCCCCTGCTGGCGGTGGCGGGCTGGCTGTTCGTGAAGAAGCGCAAGGGCACTTATTGGCCCTTTGTCTGGGGCTTCATCTTTTTTGCGCTGTTTGCTTTCTTCGTCGAGCTGGTGCCCTACATGCCGAGCTACGGCGGCTACGTGCGCTACGTGGTGGGCATTCTGGTCACGGTGCTCGTGGGGCGCTACGCCATCGTCGCGTTGAACCGCTACCTTGCCCGTCAGAAGCTGGCCGAGCAGCAGCCCGACCAGGTGCGGCGCGAAGAGCTCAGCTACGACACCGCACTCACACGGCTCGGCAAGAACGTGTGCCCCGGCTGCGAACGGCCGGTGGACCTGAAAAACAACGAGATCGATTTTTGCCCGCATTGCGGCATTGGCCTGTTCGACCATTGCGGCCAGTGCGAAACCCGCAAGAGCGCGTTCTCGAAGTTCTGCCATGCCTGCGGTACTTCCGCCGCGGCACGGGTGCCGCTCGCATCGGCCGCGGAGTCTGCGAATTCGTTCACATCCGGCGGGCCGGTTCAGCCTGCGGTGTAGCGGGAGCCCCGCAGGGCCGTGCTACAACGTCCGGCTGCGACACAACTGTTGCCGCAGGTTTTCAGTTCTCAACATTGACGGAGCACACGCATGAGCATTTTCGGCAGCATTCTTTCCAAGATCTTCCCCTCCGCGAACGCCGCCACCGCCCCTGCTGCTCCGGCAGCGCCGGCGCCCGCAGGCGCACCTGCCGCCGCGGCACCGCCGCCGGCAATCACGGTGGTGGACGTCGAGGCCCTGCTCGACGGCATGCCCGGCGCAAGCAGTCTGAACTGGCGCACTTCCATCGTCGACCTGATGAAGCTGCTGGGTCTGGACAGCAGCCTCGACGCGCGCAAGCAGCTCGCGGCCGAGCTCAGCTACGGTGCGGACACCAGCGACAGCGCCAAGATGAACATCTGGCTGCACCGCCAGGTCATGACCAAGCTGGCCGCCAACGGCGGCAAGGTGCCGGCCGAGTTGCGCGACTGATCGGTTCGCCCTCGATCCGCAAAAAAGCCCGGCATGCCGGGCTTTTTTGCTTCAGGTCCAGCCGGCGTCCACCACGAAATCTTGCGCGGTGCACATCCTCGAATCGTCGGCGGCCAGGAACAGCGCCATGGCGGCAATGTCCTCGGCCATTACGCGGCCCGGCAGGCACTGCGCGGCATCGATCTCTGCGCCGGACTCGGGCTTGACCCACAGCTTGATCTGCCGTTCGGTCATGACCCATCCCGGCACGATCGAATTGACGCGGATGTTCTCTTTGCCCAGGTCTCGCGCGAGCGACCGCGTGAGCCCGCGTGCCGCGGCCTTGCAGGCCTGGTAGACGGGGTAGCCCCGGCCCTTGATCATCCAGCTGATCGAGCCGAAGTTGATGATCGAGCCGCCGCCCAGCGCGCGCATGTCGTCGGCCACGGCCTGTGCGGCGAAGAACTGATGCTTGAAGTTGACGGCCACGAGCCGGTCGAAATCTTCGCTGGTCACGTCGGCCATTTCATGCCGGCGGTCGTTGGCCGCGTTGTTCAGCAGCACGCCGACGGGGCCGAATTGCGCGCGCACCGCGGCAATGGCGGCGGCAAGTGCTGCGGTGTCGGTCACGTCGCATTCGCAGAACAGCACCGGGTGGCCGCCCTGGAGCTGGCCCGCGAGCGCACGGCCCGCTGCGGCATCGAGATCGCAGAAACCGACCTTCGCGCCTTGCTTGTGGAAGGCCCGCACCAGCGCTTCGCCGATGCCGGTGGCGCCGCCGGAGATGAATACGGTGCGGCCGGCCAGCGAGGGATAGCGGGCGGTGTATGCGGTAGGTGGTGATGAAGAAGCGGTGGTCATGGCGTTTAGCGTAGCGGATGTACATCTCCAGGCGAACCCGGTCTACTCCTGCGTACCTCCGGTGTACGTGGCGTATGGCTTCCGGCATGTGGGCAGCGGGCGCCTGCGTGGGTAGGCTCGATGCCCATGAACATTTCCTACCGTCGCCGCGCGCTGAGCGGCCTGGCCGCCCTGGCACTTCTTCCCCTGGCAGCCGCCGTGCGGCCCGCCCGCGCCCAAGCGCCGGCGCCGATCCAGCTCTTCAAGCTGGTCTCGCCGAAAGACGAAATCATCGTCGGGGTGGAGGTGGCGCAGCTCGGCGCGGGTTCAGGCCCCGGCGTGCAGCGCCTGGCCGAGCTGCTCGCGGCCAAGGGGCAGCTCACGCTGTGGCAATACGCATCGCAGAAGGACGCGGGCGGCGCGCTCATTCAGGCGCCGCTGCGCCAGGTGGCCGTCTTCAAGAGCGAGCTGCTGCGCATCGAGCCCTACACCACGCCGCTGGCCGTCAAGGCGCCGGCTGCCGCGAAATAGACAGGCGGCGCACGGTTCGGCGGGCGCCAATGCGGCGGCTACACGCCGCGCGCGCGGTCGGCCTTGAAGCGTGCCCTGAAAGCCGTGAAAGTGCCCGCCTCGAGCGATTCACGGATCTCGCGCATCAGGTTCAGGTAGTAGTGCAGGTTGTGGATGGTGGTGAGCATCGGCCCCAGCATCTCGGCGCAGCGGTCCAGGTGGTGCAGGTACGCCCGGCTGAAGCCCTCGCGTCCGCCGTCGTTCCAGCTCACGCCCGAGGTGCCTGCGCAGGCATGGCAGGTGCAGCTCGGGTCGATGGGCTGCGGATCGTTCTTGTGGCGCGCATTGCGCATCTTCAGGTCGCCGAAGCGCGTGAACAGCGTGCCATTGCGCGCGTTGCGGGTCGGCATCACGCAGTCGAACATGTCGACGCCGTCCGCCACGCCCTGCACCAGGTCCTCGGGCGTGCCCACGCCCATCAGGTAGCGCGGCTTGTCGGCCGGCAGCCGGTGCGGCGTGTGGCCCATGATGTGCAGCATCTCTTCCTTGGGCTCGCCTACGCTCACGCCGCCGATGGCGTAGCCCGGAAAGTTCATGTCCACCAGCGCGGCGAGCGACTCTTCGCGCAGGTTCTCGAACATGCCGCCCTGCACGATGCCGAACAGCGCGTTCGGGTTTTCGAGCCGCGCAAATTCATGCTGGCAGCGCTTGGCCCAGCGCAGGCTCAGCTCCATCGAGATGCGCGCCTCGGCTTCGGTGGTGATGTGGCCCTTGGTGTCGTAGGGCGTGCACTCGTCGAACTGCATCACGATGTCGCTGTTCAGGATGGTCTGGATCTGCATCGAGACCTCGGGCGTGAGGAACAGCTTGTCGCCATTGACGGGCGATGCGAACTTGACGCCCTCTTCGCTGATCTTGCGCATTGCGCCCAGCGACCAGACCTGGAAGCCGCCCGAGTCGGTGAGGATGGGCTTGTTCCATTTTTCGAACTGGTGCAGCCCGCCGAAGCTCGCCATCACGTCCAGGCCGGGGCGCATCCACAGGTGGAAGGTGTTGCCCAGGATGATCTGCGCGCCCATCTCTTCAAGGCTGCGCGGCATCACGCCCTTGACGGTGCCGTAGGTGCCCACGGGCATGAAGATCGGCGTTTGCACCACGCCGTGGTTGAGCGTGAGCGTGGCCCGGCGCGCGTGGCTGTCGGGGTCGGTTTTGAGAAGTTCGAAGTTCAGGCGCGGCAGGGACGTGGTGTCGGTCATTTCTGGGTGGCGGCGCCGGCGTCCGGCAGCAGCATCAGGATGGTACGGTTGAAGTCTTCGACGGCGAGCAGGCGGCCCTGCCGGTCGACGGTGATGCCGGTGGGGCGGCCCATGGGGCGCACGCCGGGCTTTGGGTTCCAGCCCGCGAGCCATTCGACCGGCTTGCCGGAGGGCAGGCCCCGCGCATCGAGCTTGTAGCCCACCACGCGGTGGCCGGGCGCCTGGTGGCCGCGCCATGCCACCAGCAGCTGGCCTGCGAAGCGGCTGCCCGCCGGCCCGACGATCATCTGCAGCGGCGCCACGTGCGCGGGCCAGAGCATCAGCGGGGCCTCGGTGGCCTTGCAGTCGTGCCGGTTCTCGTAGCCGCGCGCGGGCCGGCGCTTGCCGACACAGTAGGGCCAGCCATAGTCGCGCCCGGCCTGCAGCCGGTTCAACTCTTCGGGGGGCTGGCCGATGTCTTCGTAGTCGATGGAGTTCTCGCCCTGCAGAACCGTGCCCTTGGCCGGGCCGTCCGGCAGCACGGTCAATGCGACCGAGTTGCGCAGGCCCGTGGCAAAGGGCTTGAAGCTCTGCAGCTTGTAGTCCGGCCCGGAGAGCACGGCTTCGTACACCGCGGCGCGCGGCTTCGGCCCGGCCAGGTCGGGGCAGGGCAGCGGGTATTGCTTCGACGATGCATCGCGGCAGGCATCGGAATCGGAGCCGACGTTCACATAGAGCCGCCCGCCCGGCCCGAAGGCCAGTTCCTTGAGCGGATGCGTGCCGTCGCCCGGCAGCCCGTCGATCACCGTTTCGCGCTGCAGTGCGCCGCCAGGCGCGGGAACCGGCGTGCGCCAGACCGTGCCCGACTCGCCGATGTAGATCTTGCCGTCAGGTCCGGCAACGAGCCCCAGGGGCCGGTCGAGCTGCTCGGCCAGCACGCTGAAGCGCGCGCGCCGCGGCGCAGGGCCGTCGGCGGGCAGCACCATTTCGAGCAGGCGGCCGCGGCGCGGTTCCCACGACCCCATGTCGACGACCCAGTAGCGCCCCGGCGCGACCTCGAGGATGCGCCGGGGCGCGCGCAGGCCCTGAGCTTCGTCGGCCAGCAGCGCGACGCAAGTGCCGGCGGGGCTGCCGATGTCGAGCCGCGCGTAGTCGCCGCAGAGCCCCTGCGGCGTGTAGCCGCGCGCATGGCCGGCCGTCGGCAGCAGCATCGCGCATCCGAATGCGGCCAGCCAGAGGCGGAGGGCGCCGGCCTTCATGTGGCAGAGCGCGCCAGCAGCATGGCGTCGCCGTAGCTGAAGAAGCGGTATCGATGGGCAATGGCGTGGGCATACAGCGCCATCACGCGTTCGTAGCCCGCAAAGGCCGAGACCAGCATCATCAGCGTGCTCTTCGGCAAATGGAAGTTGGTGACCAGCAGGTCGACGTGCTCGAAAACAAAACCCGGCGTGATGAAGATGCGCGTGTCGCCGCTCGTCTCACCGCTCTTGGCCCACGATTCGAGCGTGCGCACGGTGGTGGTGCCGACCGCGACCACGCGGCCGCCGCGCGCCTTGCACGCGGCAATGGCGCGCTGCGTGCCTTCGGGCACTTCATAGCGCTCGGCATGCATCGTGTGCTCGGCGATGTTCTCGGTTTTTACGGGCTGGAAAGTGCCGGCGCCCACGTGCAGCGTGACGTTGGCGCGCTGCACACCGCGTGCTTCGAGTTCGTCCAGCAGCGCTTCGTCGAAATGCAGCGCGGCCGTTGGTGCTGCTACGGCGCCGGGCACGCGCGCAAATACGGTCTGGTAGCGGCTCTCGTCGTCGGCCGAATCGGTGTGGGTGATGTAGGGCGGCAGCGGCACGTGGCCGCAGCGGGCCATCAGCGCATAGGGGTCTTCGGCCGCGTCGCTTTCAAAGCCGAACCGGAACAGCGCGCCCTGCTCGTCGGGCCAGCGGCCCAGCAGCGTGGCGCGGAAGCCGCCCACCATCTGCAGCGTGGTGCCCACGGGCGGCTTCTTGCTCACCTTCATGTGCGCTACGACCTCATTACCCTGCAGCACGCGTTCGACCAGCAGTTCGAGCTTGCCCCCGGTCGGCTTCTCGCCGAAGAGGCGTGCCTTGACGACCCGCGTGTCGTTGAAGACCAGCAGGTCGCCCGCGCGCAGCAGCGAAGGCAGGCTCTTGAAGATGCGGTCGGCCGGCTCGCTGCCGGTGCCGTCGAGCAGGCGGGAAGAAGTGCGTTCGGTGGCCGGGTGCTGCGCCACCAGTTCGGGCGGCAGGTCGAAATCGAAATCGGAAAGCGTGAAGGCGCGCATGGTGCTTGAGGGCCGGACGGGCCCGTGCCAAGGAGGCGTGGAAGATGAGTAAAAGCGTGGCCGGAGCCGGGCAGAATTGTCCCATGCCCGCTTCCGCGAAGTCAGTGCCGCCCGAAAAGACCTCAAGCCAGCCCGCCGCCGTCCCAGCCGCGCCCGGCACTGGCCTGAGCGCCGTCCAGCGCGCGCTGCGCAAGCTCGGCCTGGTGCGCGATATCGACTTTGCGCTTTACCTGCCGATGCGTTACGAGGACGAGACCCGCATCGTGCGGCTGGCCGACACGCGCGACGGCGACATGGCGCAGGTCGAGGGCGTGGTGACCGAGTGCGAGGTGGTGTTTCGGCCGCGCCGGCAATTGATTGCCACCATCGACGACGGCAGCGACACCTGCCAGCTGCGCTTCTTCAATTTCTACCCCTCGCAGCAGAAGCAGCTTGCGGTGGGTTCGCGCGTGCGCGTACGCGGCGAGGTGCGTGGCGGCTTCGTCGGGCGGCAGATCATGCATCCAGCCGTCAAGGCGGCCGGCACTTCGCTGCCCGAGGCACTCACGCCCGTGTACTCGACCGTGGCCGGGCTCCCGCAGCCGGTGCTCCGGCGTGAGGTGCGCTCGGGCTTGGCGCGTGCGGTGCTCGACGAGACGATTCCGGTGCAGATTGGCCTGCGCGGCGCGTGGGACCTGCGCAGTTCGCTGACCTTTCTGCACTACCCCACGCCCGACGTGGCCATGGCCACGCTCGAGGACCACAGCCACCCCGCCTGGCAGCGCATCAAGGCGGAGGAGTTGCTGGCGCAGCAGCTCTCGCAACTGCAGGCGCGGCTGGAGCGGGCGGCGCAGCGCGCACCGGCCTTGCCATCTTCAATCAAGCCGGAGCCGAGCTCGCTGCATGCGCAATTGCTCGCGGTGCTGCCTTTTGGCTTGACCGGCGCGCAGCAGCGAGTGGGCGAAGAAATCACGCGCGACCTGGGCCGCGAGATTCCGATGCACCGCTTGCTGCAGGGCGACGTAGGCTCGGGCAAGACGGTGGTGGCGGCGCTTGCCGCGGCGCGGGCCATCGACGCGGGGTTTCAGTGCGCGTTGATGGCGCCGACCGAAATTCTTGCGGCCCAGCACTTCGGCAAGCTGGTGGGCTGGCTCGATCCACTGCTGGCCGAGCGGGGCTTGCGCGTGGCCTGGCTCACGGGCAGCCAGAAGAAAAAGGAGCGCGACGCCATGTCGGCGGCGGTGGAAAGCGGCGAGGCGGCCCTGGTGATTGGCACGCATGCCGTCATATCGGAAAAGGTGCGCTTCAAGAACCTGGCGCTCGCGATCATCGACGAGCAGCACCGCTTCGGCGTGGCCCAGCGGCTCGCGCTTCGCGGCAAGGCTGTTGGCCATCTCGAGCCCCATTTGCTGATGATGAGTGCCACGCCCATCCCGCGCACCTTGGCGATGAGCTATTACGCCGACCTGGATGTCTCCACGCTCGACGAGCTGCCGCCGGGCCGCACGCCCATCGTCACAAAGCTCGTGGCCGATCACCGGCGAGACGAGGTGATCGATCGCATCCAGGCGCAGGTCGAACAGGGGCGACAGGTGTACTGGGTGTGCCCGCTCATCGAGGAGAGCGAGGCCGTCGACCTGCGCAACGCCACCGAGACGCGCGACGAGCTGGCCGATGCATTGGGCCCTGCGGTCAACGTCGGGCTGCTGCATTCGCGAATGCCCACCGCCGAGAAGCAGGCCGTGATGGCGGCCTTCACGGCGAACGAGATCCAGGTGCTGGTGAGCACCACGGTGATCGAAGTGGGGGTAGACGTGCCGAACGCCTCTTTGATGGTGATCGAGCACGCCGAGCGCTTCGGCCTCTCGCAGCTGCACCAGCTGCGCGGCCGGGTGGGACGCGGCGCTGCGGCGTCGGCCTGCGTGCTGCTCTATGCCCCGGGCGACAGCGGGCGTGTGGGCGAGGCGGCGCGTGCCCGGCTCAAGGCCATGGCCGAAACCAGCGATGGCTTTGAAATAGCGCGACGCGACCTCGAGATTCGCGGCCCGGGCGAGTTCCTGGGCGCGCGCCAGTCGGGCGCGCCGTTGCTGCGCTTTGCCGACCTGACCACCGACGTGATGCTGCTCGACTGGGCGCGCGAGCTGGCGCCAGTCATGCTTGAAAAGCACCCGGACCTGGCGCAGCGGCATATCGACCGCTGGCTCGGCACCAAGGCCGAGTACCTGAAGGCATAGGCCCCGGTTTGCGGCGCGGGCGGGCAGCCGATGCGGCCTCCCTGCCCTGTCGAATACCGGGTGAGCCTTGGGCTTGCGGCATAAAACCAGTCCAAGTTTCTATCCGCACCCCTTAGTGCGTTCAGAGGGTCAGTTTTCGATGGTGATCAACACCTAGGCTCCGCCCCTGCTCACGATCGCCACTACCTCGGCCAGTTCCGTCACCTGGTCTGCATGCAGCGCCGCGAGCCTCTCCAACTTCCTGCGCCCCGCGAGCAGCAGATGGACTTCGACCTGCCGGCGGTCGGTATGGCTCGGCTTGCGCTTGACGAGGCCGGCCTCCTCGCAGCGCGACACGAGAGCGACCACGCCATGGTGCTGGGCCTGCAGGCGCTCGGCGATCTCGCTGATCGTCGCCCACTCGCGGCCCGCGAACCCTTGGGTGTGAAGCATCAGCTGGTACTGGAGAACCGTGATTCCTTCCGCGCGGGCGGCGTCTTCGCTGAAGCGCAAGAAGCTGCGAAGCCTGAATCTGAAATCGGACAGTGCTTCGAGATGCTGCTTCTCGATGGTTCCCCGTTGGCTGGCCATGGACGTTTCCAAAATTATGTACGGACGGGCGGCAATGTAGCAGTCGGCACGAACTCGACAGAGGGTAATTACTCACAGCGTGATGTAATTAACCTCATAACATGACATACCTGTTCTCGACCTGACCTGCGCGATGTCGTCTGCCTTCTCGGCATGTACGTGCGCATTTCCCCGCTGTCCCTCGCCGTTGCGTCTGCAGCCGCTGGACACCCATATTCATTCCATTCCAGAGAGAAAGATTGCGTATGCAGATCAAGAGCCAGAAGACCTTCTTCTCGGGCGTCATGTTCACCTGCGTCGGTGCGGCGTTCGCGCTGGGCGCGGCCAACTACAACGTCGGTAGCGCGGCCCGCATGGGGCCGGGCTACTTTCCGCTGATGGTCGGCGTGCTACTGACCGTGCTGGGACTGGTGGT